>JBDRWD010000017.1 GCA_039802205.1 candidate division WOR-3 bacterium | reverse complement strand
GCCTGGATCGAGTTTGCCGTTGTTATTGTTGTCATTGACGACTGAGGTGCGGGAAAGTACTAAATAAGGTTTATTGCCCAAATAGAGCAATTGCACATCATCGGCGAAGACCTTCGCCAATTGCTGTGCCCCTCAGCAAGTATGGGCAGTGGTATCATAAAAAGCAATTTCAATCTTTTGAACATTCGCCGGATTCACACCAGGTAGATTCTGCAACTCACTCGATAAACTAAATGAATGAGTATGCCAGAGCGAATCGTTCACCATAATCAGATGGCAGGTTGGAGTATTCTGCCAAGGACAGGGTGCAGTAAACTGACAGATTCGAGTCTCACCTAAAAGAACACCACTTGAATTACGATAGCCAATGATAACCGCAGCAGCCGCGAAGGTCAATGTATCCGCATTATTATCATAGGCATAGAGTTTTGCCTTGACCGAAAAGGTGATATTATTTACCGATGGAATATCAACAATCTGTTTCACCCGGGCATAACCACTACTCGTCTGTTTTTCTACACGCAGCTCATAATCAGGGTCTGGTTCATAATCGGTAGCACGGTCGATATAGATAGAATAACCTGAAGTATCCTTAGTCCACCCTACACTTATATCCTGCTCAAAATCTCCATTGACGAGCAGATTTTGAGCAAGAGCACATACAAAAGGGATTAGAGTTATTACGATTGTTCTCATAACACCCCCTTTCATGCTCAATATAGTGCCTAAAGATTTTTTATGTTTCACCTCCCTGTTGTTAATAATATCATATTCAAAATCCTGAAAAAGTCAAGACGGCGAGTGATTTTCTGACTCCACTCCAATTTTTTTGTCAAATTATTTTTATGCACTGGATTATTAGCGGTAGCCGCACCCTTCAGGGTGCGAAATATTCTGGGATGTAAAAAGATTTACCCGCAGGCTAAAGCCAGCGACTACCATTTTACCGGTTACTATCCGATGACTTCAAATTGGCATCTCTTATTTATGCAAGGTGAAACCCTTGTCCAACAAAAATACCAAACGCTAAATCATTGATTACCTTTACAAATTTGCACATGAGATATTTCTTTACAAATTTGCACATGAGATATTTCGGCGCAGGCTGAAGCCTGCGACTACCGGGTGGATCATCAATAAAATTCGGTGCAGGCTAAAGCCAGCGACTACCATTTTTGCGAGGCTACAATCTCGCCCTAAAAATTCATTTTTCTTGACAGGCGGAAAAATATCAGTAGAATAAATTCAGGAAATGGTAAAATGACCGAACCGATTTTAAAACCACTTCTTTTTCCTGAGCAATCGTAGAAAGTAGGGTTGATACAATGGACCTTAAACCTCAGGAAAGAAGACTTATCACCATCATCTTCGCGGACCTTTCGGGCTTTACTGCCTTATCTTCCCAACTTGACCCTGAAGATGTCCAGGAAGTTGCAAATACCACTTTTGAGATATTGAATAAACCTATCATTGACCAGGGTGGCATAGTCCATAAGTATGAAGGCGATCTGGTGATTGCTTTATTCGGACTGCCTTTTGCCCATGAAGATGACCCGGAAAGGGCAATAAAGGCGGGATTAAGAATGCTGGAACTCATTCCCGAGGTGAACGAGTGTATCAGCAAAAAATTAAAGAAAAAGACGGATCTGGGCCTCCATATAGGTATCAATTCCGGGATTGTGGTCGCAGGCGAAGTCGGTTCCGAAGAGAAAAAAGAATGGACAGTGATGGGCGATGTAGTAAACTTGACTTCCCGATTAAAAGATATTGCCCAGAGGGGTGAAATCATCGTCTCAGAAACGGTCTACCGGGCTTCAAGGTATCTTTTTGAATATGAGATATTGGACCCAGTGGTGGTGAAAGGCATAGAAAAACCGGTGAGGATTTTCAAACCTTTGAGGTTAAAAGAAAAACCCGAACCCAAAAGAGGAATTCACGGGATATCCTCACCCCTTGTAGGAAGGGACGAGGAGTTGGCATTGCTTCAGGAATGGGTAAAAAAGATAGCAAAAGGTGAATTTGGCGCCGGCTTTATCTTGGGCGATGCCGGTATTGGCAAATCAAGGCTTTTTATGGAATTTAAAAAATACCTCTCCTCTGAAGTCTCAACACCCTTTCTGCTTCTTGAGACTGCTTGCCTTTCCTTTGGTGATGCAATTCCTTTTCTGCCGATTTTACAGATAATAAAGCAAATCTTTAAAATTTCTGATGCCGATTCCTTAGAAGTGATACAAGCAAAATTGCTCAAAAAGGCTCAGGAATTCTTCAGAGATGAATATGGAGAGGTGCTCCCCTATTTAGGCTATCTTTTTTCCATCCGTTTTTCTGAGGAATTAGAAGAAAAGATTAAATATCTCACACCCCGGGATTTGAAACTCCAGATTTTTTTGAGTGTATGCAGGCTTTTTGCCCGGATAGCCCATGACCAGCCGGTTATTCTCGCAATTGACGATTTCCACTGGATAGATGCCGAATCCCTGGAATTATTGGATTTCATCTTCTCTTCACCCCGGCCCTTTCCCTTTTTTCTGCTCGCGATATTGCGGCTTGAAACAGAACTGCCGGGTTACCGTTTTATAGAAAAACTAAAGAAAAGACTGCCGGATATTTATTTGAAAATAATCCTCAAGCCCCTTGATATCCATGCCAGTAGCCAGATTATCGCTAATTTATTAAAAAGTCCCGGTTTTCCTCAGACACTGTGCGATAAATTGCTTAAAAAGGCTGAGGGCAACCCTTTTTATCTGGAAGAACTCATACGGTCTCTTATTGATGGTGGCTATCTGGTGCTGGAAGCTGGTGTCTGGCGCATGACCGCTGATATCCAATCCATTGCCATACCGGATACGCTCCAGGCTTTACTCACTGCCCGATTAGACAGGCTCAGTCCAGAACTCCGCAAAATTCTCCAGGCTGCTGCGGTGATGGGCAGGAATTTCTATGTGCGGATATTAGAAATGCTCAATGGGTTTGAAGAACTCATGCTCACATTCCATTTAGCCACCCTGGAGGAGATGGGATATATCAGAAGATTGGAGACTGAATCGGATTTAGCCTATACCTTTAATCATCCCCTGATTCAGGAGGTGGTGTATAACAGTCTGGTGAAGAAAAAACGCCGGGAACTCCACCGCCGCGTCGGCGCGGCGATAGAGCAGGCATTTTCTCACCGACTGGATGATTTCACCGAGATTCTCGCCTATCAGTATAGCCAGAGCGATGAACTGAAAAAGGCGCTGGAGTGGCTAAAAAAGGCTGGAAAGAAGGCAAAAGACCGGTATGCGAATGAAGAGGCAAAGGGATATTTTGAAAAAATTTTATCGATGATAAAAGAAGAACAACCTCCAGAGACAGATTATCAATCGGTTTTCATTGAGGCATTGGAAGCCCTCGGCGATATTTATGCCCTAAAAGGGGAATATGAAAAGGCAATCAAAAATTATGAAGAGGTTTTTAATGTAACTGATGATACAATCACTAAAGTGATGGCACAAAGAAAGATTGCCGGAGTCTATCAGAATCAGGGAAGCTGGGATGAGGCATTGATGGTGCTGGGCGAGGAGTTAGTAAAGTTGACAGATAATTCTCCAGAAGGACTGATGGAAAAAGCCGAAATTCATTTCTCAAGAGCCACCTCCTTAAGAATCAAGGGAATGATGGAGGAGGCACTAAAAGAAATCGAAGAAGGATTGAAGATAACTGAGAAACTGTCGACGACCCATCTAAACCCGAGGTTGGAAAACATACGTGCGAAAGGGTTCAATAACTGGGGAACGATTCTCTATGATAAAGGGAAGTATGACCAGGCAATTGAAGCCTATAAAAAATCATTGGCAATTTATGAACGAGTAGGTGATAAACGCGGCACTGGCATTGCCATGAATAATCTGGGCAATGTCTATATGGATAAGGGCGATTATAAAGATGCAATAGGTGCATACCAGCAGGCTCTAAAAATCTTTGAAGAAATCGGTGACCGGAGAAGTCTGGGTATCGCCCACATCAATCTGGGGATTATTTACTACAAGGAAAATGCCTATGATAGGGCGATAGCGGTGTATAAGAAAACCCGGGAAATTTTTGAAGAAATCGGTGATAAACATGGTTTTGCTGTTACCGGGAGCAACTTAGGATTGGTGTATTATGATATCGGGGCATACGACCAGGCAAGGGAAGTCTATCAGCAATCGTTGGCAATTTTTGAACGAACCGGTAATCAACAGGGCATCGGCATTGTTAATAACAATCTCGGAATGGTGAATTTGAAAATTGATGAACTGAAAGAAGCCGAAGGTTATCTTTTAAACGCAAAAGAAGTTTTGGAACTGATTGGTGATAAATCCACGCTGATACATACCTACTGTTTGCTCGCCCAAGTTTTACTGCGCCAAGGGAGAGATTTTGAAGAAGTAATCGGGTTGGTGGATAAGGGCTATAAATTTGCTGAAGAGATAAATTCAAAACCGGAAAAGGCAAATTGTTATTTCACCTACGGCAAAATATACGCACATTATCCGGATGCCCACCATTCCCCGAAAGCAGAAGAATATTTCTTAAAGGCGATACAAATCTACACCGAGTTAAGGCAGAAAAAAGAACTGGCAGAATGCTATTTCGAGTATGCCTGTTTGCTGAAAAATCTTGAGGAACAAAAATCACCGGTCATGATAACAGAAGGGTCCGCCACTTATTTTGCAAAGGCGTCAGCCCTTTTTAAGGAACTGGGATTGATACACCGCATTGAAGAAGTAGCAAAAGATTTTAAACCCGGTTCTGGTGCACAGAAAAAATAATAGAGTATAATCGGTTTTTGAAAATTTATTCAGACTTGATTAACAGCCGTTATTGGATATAATTAAACAAAAGGAGCGATAATGGATGAAGAAAAAAGACCACCCATCAATATTGAATTAAGTCCCGAACACTCGGATGGAGTATACTCTAATTTTGTGCTGATTGCCCATTCACCTTCGGAGTTCATCCTTGACTTTGCACGGATGCTACCAGGGCTCCAAAAAGCAAAGGTGTTCTCAAGAATCATAATGACCCCACAGAATGCCTATTTATTGAAAGAGGCCCTTGAAGAGAATCTCAAAAAGTATGAAGAACGGTTTGGAAAAATTAAAATCTTTGGTAAAGAAGAGAAAGAAATCGGTTTTAAGTAAGGTCGTCGATTTCTTTCTTAACTCAGAATACGAAGCTTACCTGGTCGGTGGTATCATTAGAGACACCCTTTTAGGAAGGAAGACCAGGGATATTGATATCGCAGTCCATGGGGATGCATTGAAAGCTGCCCGGGAATTAAATAAAATCCTCCAGGGCAAACTGGAAATCCATCCGGACTTTGGCACAGCGACGATTTTTAAGAATCGAACCCGGGTTGATATTGCGATGACCAGAGATGAAATTTATCCCAAGCCCGGTGCCCTGCCCCAGGTATTTGAATCCGATATCCACGGCGACCTACGGCGCCGGGATTTTTCGATAAATGCAATGGCTCTTGAATTAAAAAAAGAACGAATAAGATGGCTTGATCCTTTCTTAGGTCGCATCTATCTTGAAAAACGCTGGATACGGGTAATCCATCCCAAGAGTTTTTTGGATGACCCCACCCGGATCTTCCGGGCATTACGCTACAAAAACCGGCTTAATTTCAAATTAGAACCCAAGACCGAGAAATTAATCTATGAAGCGGTATGGTTGCGGGTATTGAAAAAAGTATCAAAACAGCGCATCCTGAATGAACTGCGTTTGATTTTTGAAGAAAAAACCTATCTGCGTACTTTAAAAGATCTCCATAAATACGAGGTCCTGGAATTTGATATCAAGAAACTCAACTTAATTAAAAAAATTCCCGAGGATTTGAGACTTTACTATTTTTTGAGTCTTCTGGAGGATAAATTTCCTCTGAGCAAAGAGGAAGAAGAACTCGTGAGCAATTTTCAGAATCTCCAGCGCATCCGGAATACATTAAAGGATGCGAAACTGAATAGCGAAATCTTTTATGCCCTGCGTAATGTCAATCCCCGGGTCATAAGGTTGCTGGGTAGACTGTATAAAAGTTTGCGAAAAAAAATAAGGAGGTATTATATCTTAAGCAAGATAAAACCCCTTATCCGGGGCAATGACCTGCTGGCGTTGAATCTAAAACCCGGACCGATATTTAGAGAAGTCCTCTCCGGGATCCATAAGATGCAACTCGATGGATTGGTGAAATCAAAAAAAGAGTCGTTGGAGGTGATCAAAAAATGGCTGAACGTATCTTAGAGTTATTATTGTCGCTTCCCCCACTTCTCCTCGCCCTCACTGTCCATGAATACTTCCACGGGTTTGCTGCCTTACGAATGGGCGATCCAACCGCAAAGTGGCAGGGACGACTGACCTTCAATCCCCTGAAACATATTGACCCGATTGGATTTCTTGCATTTTTGTTCTTCAGATTTGGCTGGGCAAAACCGGTTCCAGTAAATCCGTATAACTTTTATAATCTTAAAAAGGGAATAATCTTCACCTCCCTTGCCGGGCCAGGTGCAAACTTCCTCCTCGCCATGGTCTCGGGCTTACTCCTGCGTCTGCTTAACACCACACATTTCAGTCCTGCTGTCATTTTTCCAATATTGCTAATGTTAAAATTGAGTCTCTATTTCAATCTTGTGCTCTGTGCTTTTAATCTCATCCCAATTCCACCTCTGGATGGTTCCAAAATACTATTCAACCTCCTTCCTTATCAATATAAATCCCTGGAGTATGAAATGGAACGGTATGGTTTTTTCTTACTCCTTGCGCTGATATTCATCGATAACCTGGGCTTCCCGGTACTCTGGGGCTGGATTGGCCCATTTGTAAAATTGTTCAGCGTTATTTTTTCCGGGCATATTTTGATTTAAAAGGAGGCGGAGATGAAGAAATTATTAAAAATTTTAGGGATCATTCTCGGAATAATCGTACTTTTAATCGTGATCGGTTATATCGCAATCCGATCATTTCTCACACCCGCTTATCTCAAGAATTTAGTTGCCCGGATGGCATCTGAAGCCATCAATTATCCGGTAGATGTAGGAAATGTTGCGTTGAAATTAGGATTTAAGATTTCCATCGGTATTGAAGATCTATCTTTGAAGAATCCGCCCGGGTTCAGTGACCGAAAAATGGTGGAGATAAAAGAAGTGCGATTGAATTTGCGGCTCTTTCCCCTATTCAGGCGCCAGGTTGTTGTCAATAGCATCACCATTGACGGTGCCAAGTTCAACATTGAAAGGAATAAGGATAATTACTACAATATCACAATCCCGCGCTTACAAAAATTTGAGGGACCGGATTTTCGCATCGTCATTGACCGGATTGATATTGAACGGACAAGCCTTTCCTATGAAGATGCGATAACCAATACCACCTTCAATATCCAGGATATAAAACAGCAAATCACCATCGCCAAAAACCTCCTTACCATCAGCGGCCAACAGACTATGGAGGCAAAAAGTAAAACGCTACCGGTGGTCGCCTTGAAGATAAACAACACCTTAGAGTATGATACCCTGACCCGAAATATCGACCTGAAAGAATTAAAAATTGTCTATGATCCGATCGAAGTCCAGGTTTCGGGCACAATTGAAAAAGCAGAATTATTGAACCTGAATGCACATTTACTCATCCCCGAAATAGCGAAATTGCGGGAGCTCTTTCCACAAAAGGTAAAGATTGAACGCTTATCCGGCTCAATAAGGGCTGAGGCAAAAATCCTGGGTAATACAAAAGAACCCAAAATAAATGGTCAATGTGAACTGGTGAATATCACAATTAAATTACCCGAACTGAAACAACCAATCCAGAAAATCAACGGTAGTTTTTCCTTCGACCTCAACTCCATCAAGAATATCATCATCCAGGGGCTGATAGGAAACTCACGGTTCGATATCACTGGATCAATAAATGACCTAAAAAAGCCCCTTCTTGACCTCATTGTAAAATCAGCGCTGAATCTTAGGGATATTGAAAACCTCTCAGACCAGAGTGCGGGTATGAAATTATCTGGGGATGTCAGTTTGAATATTGCCCTGAAAGGAAGTATAGAAAAGATTACTTATTTTGGCGAGTATGCAATCACCGATGCAACCATTGATGGAATCGGACTGGCAAAGCCGATAACCAATTTCCGGGTTAAAGGGACCGTTCAGAATGACGGAGCAAAGATTACCGAATGCTCAGGGCACATCGGCCGGTCAGATTTTTCCTTGAATGGTTATGTATCGAACTTCCAGCACCCTATCATCCAGATCAATAATTCATCCAATCTTATTGATTTAGATGAATTATTCCCAAAAACCCGCCAAGAAAAAAAGGCTGAACAGAAAGGAATTCCCGTGACAATCCAGGGTAATGTGAAGATAAACCGGCTCACAGGGATGGATATGGAATTCAAAAATATCAATACCACCATTAAATATGAAAACGGGATCATTGACCTCCGGAATTGTAGTGCTGAGACATTTGATGGCAAGGTCCAGTTTGATTTTTACTACAATATCAACAGTCCAGAACCCTACCGGATTCACAGCTTGATGGAGAATATAAATGTCCAGAAAATCTTAAAGCGCTTTCTGAAATTTGAAAACCTGACCGGCAGACTCACCGGTGTGAACAATTTCAGCGGTATGGGTTTCCAGCAGAAACAGGTGATCGCCAACCTCTCGGCTTCAGGTAATGTAAAACTCCTCAACGGAGCCTTTAACAACTTTGAATTTCTCAATCGGTTATGCGAATGGCTTGGCTTCAAGGAGAGAAGGACCATTAACTTCAATGACCTTGTCTTATCTTACAAGATTGAGAATGGCCGTGCCCATATCGAAGACTGGTCTATGGCGACCGATATAGGAAATTTTCTGGTTGATGGCTATGTAAAACTTGATGGCGACATAAGACTCAACCTCACCCTTACCCTTAATAAGAGGGAATCGGACCTGCTCAAAAATTACCATGCAGACTGGTTATTATCCTATGACCCCCAAGGAAGGGCAACACTGGATATCCTTGCCACTGGCAAGTTATTCTCCCCTCAGTTCAGGCTGGATACAGATAAGATAAAAGAACGCCTCAAGGGTAAGATAAAAGAAGAATACGATAAAAAGAAGAAGGAACTGGAGAAGAAACTAAGAGATTTGTTCAAGAAATAATGCCAGAACTACCTGAGGTTGAAACGATAAAAAGAGAATTAAAATCAGAAATAATAAACCAGAGGATTCTTGATTGTGAAATTCTAAGAAGAGATATAATCGGCTATCCCTTACCCGAGAAATTCTGTAGGAATTTGATAAATGAAAGAGTCTTAGATGTAATAAGAAGGGCAAAATATCTCATCATTGTTTTGAGCAATGGGAAAAGATTGATATTTCATTTGCGATTGTCAGGAAGGATATTCATTCTAAAAAAACCAAAAATCGCAAATCCTAAACAGTTTTTAAACTCCAAATTAGAAACATTTGTGTTTAATGAAAAAGCAAAATTTGTGAGGTTGATAATAGAGTTAGAAGATAAATTGCTTCTCTTCAGTGAGCCGAGGGCACTGGGAAGGGTTTATTTGATAGAAGAAGACGAAAGGCCAAGGGTTTTAAAAGGATTCTTTAACCTGAGTTATGAACCATTATCACCGGAATACGACTTCGCGTATTTCAAAGATAAAATAAAAAATCGCAAGGCAAAGATAAAATCTGTATTGCTTGACCAGTGTATATGTGCGGGTGTGGGGAATATCTATTCAGATGAGGCACTGTTCCATGCTGGAATAAGACCGACAAGAAGGGCAAATACATTAAAGACCGATGAGATATTCAAACTCCTATTGGCGATAAAACAGGTATTAAAGAAAGGGATTGATGAATGCGGAACAACAGTATCTGATTACAGAAGGACGGACGGAAAAACCGGTAATTTCCAGAATTTTTTGTATGTTTATGACCAGGAAGGCAAACCCTGTAAGAAGTGTGGGGCAAGGATCGTGTTGACAAAGGTAGGTAATCGGTCAACGCGATATTGTCCAAAATGCCAGAAGTGATTGAGAACGGCATTGCGGATTTCGAAAAATTGAGATGCGGGATCATTTCATTCGCAGGAGTGCTACGCTTGTTCCTACTAATCTCGCTCTTTCCCCCTTTAGAAAAGGGGGACTAAAGGGGATTTTAATAGATAAAATCCTTACGGATTAACTCCATATTTAAAACCAAAGACCAATTATTATACCAGCATCCATGCCCAATAACCATCTTTTGTGGTAGTCGAGTTTGCTCGACATTGATTATTGCAGAGTAAGCTCTGCCACTACAGATATGGGAATGTGAAAAATAAGGATATATTGACTTAAAGAAAATTCTATGTATATTTAATATATGGAAGATTTCTCAACCCGATATGAACCGAAAGGGATTGAAGACCGGATATACGATTTCTGGTTAAAAGAAAAGCTATTCACCCCGGATTTAAATTCAAACAAACCAACTTACACAATCACCATTCCTCCACCCAATGTAACAGGAAGGCTCACCCTTGGACATATTCTCAATAATACAATACAGGATGTTCTGATTAGATATAAGAAAATGTGCGGGTATGAGACACTCTGGGTTCCGGGAATGGACCATGCGGGAATTGCAACCCAGGTAAAGGTAGAAGAAGAAAGACTCTTGCCAAGAGGGATTAAAAAGGAAGAACTGGGCCGGGAAAAATTTTTGGAAGAAGTCTGGAGATGGAAGGAAGAATATGCCGATGTAATAAGGATGCAGTTAAAGAAGATGGGCTGTGCATTAGACTGGACACGGGAACATTTCACCCTTTCTGAAGAATACTCAAAGAAAGTGATAAAGGTCTTTGTTGACCTCTATAAAAAAGGGTTGATATATCGGGGTGAAAGAATCATCAACTGGTGTCCCCGATGTCTTACTGCCCTCTCTGATGAGCAGGTGGAGAACGAAAATAAAGCCGGAAAACTTTATTATATCAAATATCCTATAAAGAATACCCCGGAATTCATCACGGTGGCGACGACCAGGCCCGAGACGATGCTGGGCGATACTGCAGTCTGTGTGAATCCTGACGACCCGAGATACCAGAATTTAATAGGTAAAACCGCAATCCTGCCGATTATGGACCGGGAAATTCCAATTATTGCGGACAGTTATGTGGACCCCGAATTTGGAACTGGCGCCTTAAAAGTAACTCCTGCCCATGACCCGTTTGATTTTGAACTTTCTCAAAAACACAAACTGGCAATTATAAATATCATGAACCCTGATGGCACTCTCAATGAGAATGCAGGCGAATACCAAGGGATTGAAAGGTTTGAAGCACGAAAAAGAATCATTGAACACCTTGATCGGCTAAAACTTTTGGAGCGGATTGAAAATTATACAGTGCCCATGGGTATCTGCGAGCGTTGTGGAACACCGATTGAACCACGGCTGTCAAAACAATGGTTTGTCCGGATGAAACCCCTGGCCGAACCTGCACTCAGGGTGGTAAAAGAAGGCAAAATCAGAATCTACCCCAGACGGTGGATAAATCTTTATAATCATTGGCTGGAGAATGTAAAGGACTGGTGCATCTCCAGGCAACTCTGGTGGGGTCATCGGATTCCGATATATTACTGTAAAAAATGTTATAACCCGGAGGCAGAGAAAAACGGCGTGATCCAAGGGATTATTGTTGCCGAAACCAAGCCCGAGAGATGCCCGAATTGTGGTTCCACAGAGATTTACCAGGATGAGGATGTGCTGGACACCTGGTTCTCATCCTGGCTCTGGCCTTTTGCGACTTTGGGTTGGCCTGATGATACTGAAGACTTCAGACGTTTTTATCCTACCCAAACCTTAGCCACAGGTTGGGATATCATCTACCTCTGGGTAGCAAGGATGATCATGGCGGGATTGGAGTTTACCAAAAATATACCCTTCAGCAATGTTGTCTTTCACCCGATGATTCGCGATGAGAAAGGTCGGAAGATGTCAAAAAGCCTGGGGAATTCACCCGAACCCATGGATTTGATTGAAAAATACGGTGCTGATGCCTTGCGCTTGGGACTTATGCTGATCACTCCCCGGGAACAGGATGTCCTATATAGTGAGAAATCAATCGATGTAGGAAGGAAATTCTGCAATAAACTATGGAATGCGAGCCGGTTGATCTTTACCTCTTTTGCCCATCTGCCCGAAGATCTGCCCGAGGTATTGAATGATTTTGATATCTGGATTTTAAACGAATTCAATGATTTATTAACCGACGGTGAACAATTTTTGAATAATTTTGAGTTGAATGCCTTCAGCAAGCGGCTCTATGACTTCTTCTGGCATACCTTCTGCGACTGGTATTTAGAGATAATAAAAATCCCGCCCTATGATAAAAAGAATTGTGCAAAATTTCTGCTCAAACAATTATTAAAAGTATTCCACCCCTATATCCCCTTTATCACCGAAGAATTATACCAGAAATTCCACGATAAGAAAAAGAGTATTCTACTCGATGAATATCCCCGTAAACTTGATATCCCACAAACCCCTCCATATGTCTGCGAAATTATAAAATTGATTGAAGAATTGCGCAATATCCGCGGGTTATTCTCAATCCCGAGTGGTGAAAAATTGAATATTGTGGTCATGACCGATGACGAAAGAAAAAAGCGCATTGATTTCAACACCCCCCTATTCCAGAGACTAGCACAGATAAATACGCTTGTCTTTGGTAATAAGCCCAAGGTCTCCTGTGCCACAATCGTTATGCCTAAAATCGTTGCCTATGTGATCCTCCAGGGTATTGATACCAGAAAAGAAAGAGAGCGTCTGGAAGCCGAGATTGCTTTCCTTACCAGAAGAATTGATGAAATAAAAAACCGGTTGAATAATCCAATGTATGTAAATCAGGTAAAACCCGAAATCAAGGAAAAAGAGGAAAGGCGCTTAGAGGAATCTCTGGAACGGCTTTCCTATATCAAACAGGCAATTGAAAATCTATGAGATACATTCCCTGGATTTTACTTGTCATCTTTATCATCTTTGGTTATTTATTTTACCGGACCCAATATCTACCAGTTAAAAACAGCACCGACCGATTGAAGGAAGAGATAAAGATGTGGGAAGAGACGATAAAGAGCGAGAAAGGCATAAGGAGTGATTTTGAACGATTACCGGTAGAAAAATTATTCCAGGATGATAAACTAACTCCCTATGGAGAGGTAGAAATAATGCGCCAATTTGACCGTCGGTACCAGGGGATTGAAATCTATATATCGGCCCCCAATGCCTTGAAAAGACTTGCGGATCTGCTTCGCTTCATGCATGAACAGCGGCTGGCTTACCGGTCAATGTACTTTACCGCAGTAATCGACTCCATTGAGCGGTTTGACTATAAGTATACAAAATAAGTCCGCAGAAAGATGAGACTCTTCGATATCAAAAAGCTCTCGGTTTTAATATTTTTGACTTTATTAATCAATCCATTATGGGGCGGGAAAAAATCTGCGGGCAAGGCGATGCTTTTCTGTTTGCTCCCAGGGGGTGGGCAGTTTTATACCGAACGGTATCTACCCGGCGTGTGTATTGGTGCTGGTGAGATAGCCCTCGGTTATTTTGCCTATAAAAATCATCAGGAAAGGGACTATGCAGCACGGAATTCCTTTCTGTGGTGGGAATTGTTTTTATTCGGATATGCGGTTGCCGATGCCTATGTGGGTGCGAAGATGTATAACTTTGATGTGGAATGCAATATTGATAAAGTCAGCGTGTTATACAAAATAAATTTTTAATGGCGGGGATTCTGTCGAACCTTTTCTACTGCCTTCAATAGTTCTACCAGGACCTGCGCTTGTATCTGGTCCTTGCTGAGATTAAACATCGTCATGATATGACCAACATCACTGGCTACATACATGGCGGGGAGATTATTTAATGTCAGGGTCATGATATCCTGGTAACAATTGGGGCAACGGCAGATGGTCGCATCGCGTTTGTAAAGATTATCCAGTTCCTCCCGGACGATTTTTTCAATATAATTTTCAGGCTTTATCTCCATCCAGCCTCCTCAATATTCAATTTTGCAAAATAAGTTCTACCACTAACTTGGGATTTTTGTGCCGGATTCTTATCATTTTTTAAAACCCTTGATCATCTTTAAAAATTCCTGTTCATCAATTATCTTCACCCCGAGTTTTTTTGCCTTTTCATACTTTGAACCAGGTGCGGTGCCCACTACCACATAATCGGTATTTTTGGAGACCGAACTTGAAGGATGACCGCCCAGTTTGCGCACTATTGCCTGCGCCTCCTCACGGGTCATTGAAGATAGTTCTCCGGTGAAGACAAAGGTCTTATTCTTTAACGGACCCTCGGATACCACTTTTTCTGTCTCAAATTTTAATCCTGCCTTTTTTAAATTTTCAATGAGCCGCCGGTTTTTGGGGCTCTTGAAATAATTTATAATCCCTTCGGCAACAACCTCACCGATGCCAGGAATCGCAGTGAGTTGTTCAAAACTGGCATTCATCAGATTATCAATATTCTTGAATTCGTTTGCCAACAGATTTGAAGCATTTATGCCAACATTGGGTATCCCCAGGGCATAGAGAACATTCACAAAATCGCGTTCTTTGCTCTTTTCGATCGCATTTATCAAATTCTGGGCGGATTTCTCTCCCATCCTTTCCAAATCGGCAATCGTCTTCAATTGCAGTTTATAAATATCATCAAAACTCTTTACTATTCCGAGATCCACAAGTTTATTTACTAAAACCTCACCCAGTCCTTCAATATCCATTGCCTGTCTGGAGGCAAAATGTAAGATTGCGGCTTTGATCTGTGCCGGACAGGAAGAATTGACACAGCGCCAGTCAGCCTCGCCTTCCAGACGATAAATTTTCTCGCCACAAACCGGACATTTTTCTGGAAACTTAAAAATTCGCTCCTTGCCGGTGCGCCGCTCTTTCACCACACCCACAACCTTAGGTATTACCTCACCACCTTTTTCAATTATCACATAATCACCAATCCTTATGTCCTTTCTTTTAATTTCGTCCTCGTTATGTAGTGTTGCCCGGGAAATCGTCGTGCCCGATAATGGCACCGGTTCTAAAATAGCCACCGGCGTCACCCGTCCGGTTCTCCCCACCTGTAATTGGATATCTTTTAACTTCGTTATTGCCTGGCGAGCGGGATATTTATAAGCTATTGCCCAGCGCGGGCTTTTTATCGTATAACCTAACAGTTCCCGGTCTGCAAAATTATCGACCTTGATAACCAATCCATCTACTTCATATTCAAGCTCATCACGCTTATCCTGCCACTTTTTCATATATTTTATGACTTCATTGATATCGTTGCATAATTCAATATGGGGCACTACCTTAAAACCAGCAGTTCCGAGTTTCTTTAAAGTCTCAAAATGTGAGGTATGATGTGGTCCGGGCTGGACCGGAATGGTATGAATAAAAAGGTCAAGATTTCGTCTGGCGACTTCTTTCGGATCCAGAAGTTTTAAGGTCCCAGCCGCAGCATTACGCGGATTGGCAAAAATTGGTTCGCCTTTTTCTTCACGCTCTTTATTAATCTTCTCAAAATTTTTCTTGGAAAGATAGACTTCTCCCCGCACCTCAATATTCTTCAATTCCGGATCATCGGTAAGCAATTCCAATGGCACTGACTTGATAGTTTTTATATTCTGGGTGATATCATCACCGTGGATGCCGTCGCCCCGGGTGGCACCGAGGACAAATTTACCATCTTTGTAATGAAGAGTAACTGCAACGCCATCAATCTTAAGGGTCACCTCATACTTAACTGTTCGCCCCAGACCTTTTTTTACACGACGATCGAATTCCAAAAGTTCTTCTTCGGAATAGGTATTATCAAGACTGAGCATCTTTATTTTATGTTCTACTGTCTTGAATTCCTTTAAAGGTTCACCTCCCACGCGCTGGGTAGGCGAATCCGGGGTGATCAATTCCGGAAATTTCTTTTCCAGTTCCACCAATCTTTTATATAACTGATCATATTCGTAATCCGAAATGACGGGTTGGTTAAGAACATAGTAACGATAATTGTGGTAGTTTATCTCTTTGCGCAATTTTTCAATCTCTTTTTTTGCCTCTTCAAGTTTCATTAAGATATTATAAATAATTTTGAAATGATGTCAAGACTGCAGCATTCTCTAGGCCCCTCTGTTTTTTGTCAAATTAATTTTATGCGCGCTGGATTATTAGAGGTAGTCGCTACCTTCAGAATGCGGCTATCAACAAAATTTGAATCATTAAACAGTCTCTTTAGATTTACATCTTCTATTTCCTTTAAGCTGGAACCTCGCCTCACATTATTTATTTTCTAATCCATAATATCTTCGGGAAAAAGAAATAATTCTTCAGACTCCAGCAGACCTCTGCCTTCGATTAAATCAATAAATTTCTGTGTTTCTTTTTTCAGTGCTGGGTAATCAGATTTGAGATACTTCTTAACAATTTCAGCAAGATGTTTCTTGTACTCAGTTGTCTTTTCCTTGTTATCCATTTTTGCGTATATCTTCGCCATTGTCTTTATTAAAAGGGCAAGATAGTGTTCTTTCCGCACGGTCTTTAATTCTCCCTCTACCCTATCCAGCGCGTATTTGCCGAGTTGTGCCATTCCTTCCATTGCTGCAACTTTTACAATATAAGATGAATCCGTTAGAAGTTTAACCAAAATCGGCAATCCTGTTGTGTCTTTAATATTCTGCAGCGCCTCAGCAACACGCAGTCTCATTCTTTCGTTCTTGTGTCTGTAGTATTGATTAAAAATTTGAATCGCAAGGGTATCCTTCAATTTCCCGAGTGTATAGATCAAAACACCAGCAACCTTATCTTCGGGCTTCTTCTCAAGCATCAATCTCAATGTATCTTTTGCCTTTGTGTATTCGAGTTGTCCAAAAAGATAAATAGAATTTCTGACAATTGTATCATTTTCATTATGCAGACCCTGGTATAAATAAAAAGCAGCGGTGTCCTTGAATGCCTTGAAAACTTCTTCAATCGCCCGAAGTTTGAGACCATCAAATGTCCGCATCTCATTTTTAAAGATATACTCAACAGCCCTTTCTTTGAACTCATTTATTAAGATCCTTCTGCCTGTCTTTGCCTTAGGAATATCCGCCCGGACCTCCCACAACGAACCATAATAAAAAAGCCTTGCCATTTTCGCGGAATCACTTTGCATTGTATCAAGTTCGGGGAATGTGGTAATCGTATCTTCCCAGGGTTCTTTTTTCGGTTCTACTGCCTCAAGGTCCATTCCTAAGGCATAGGTGCCAGAAGTCCAAATATGATTATTCTTACCCTTGTCTTTCTCTGCATATCTATCTTCACCCTGCAAATCAATAAACAAACCTATCCCACCAGTCCCCCTTGACCAGTTTGCACCCCCTTGACTCATCCCTTCCCTTGAACAGTAATCATCATTACCCCTGGTATCAACAAATATTCCAACAGAGTTTGTAAGACCTATCCCCTGCCCACCTGATGCATAGTATACATCATCACCGTCCTTATCTAAAAGCCAGCCAACTGCCACATCATGACCTTCGCCCTGGGCAGGACCAAATCTACTAAAATAATGGTCATCCCCTTCTAAATCCAGAAGACCACCGACTGACAAATGTATACCTGCACCCTGAGAATATTGGGCTGCAGAATATAAATCATTTCCCTGTTCATCAAGGAGCATACCGAGTGCAAACCAGTATGAGGTTGCCTGCCCATAGACCTCAGAGATATATTTATCATTCCCAGAACAATCATACAAAAATCCAATCCCACCTGATGCTACATCCCGCCAACCAAAACCAAAACCCTGGGCAAATGAACGATACTGGTCAGGATCCAAGGGCATATGGAGATATTTGCCACCCGCATAATACAGATCATCACCATCTTTATCAAAAAGTAGTCCATATCCCCAAACACCCCCCATCCCTTGTGCCCAACAATATGAATGATAAATGTCATCTTCTTTATAATCAATTAAAATTCCTGAGCCAAAATTTCCCGCTCCCTGAACAAAGTAACCACCCCGATAATTATCAAAACCTTCTTCGTCAATGAGCATACCGATTCCGAATAATCCTGCACCCTGACTGATATGGAATCCAGTATATGTATCATTCCCTGATAAATCCCATAGTATCCCTGCACCAAATAAACCAGCACCCTGATTGACAAGTTTGTTATAATTCCTATATACATCATCACCAGAAAGGTCAATGACAAAGCTCACCGGAGTATTCAATTCTCCGACCGCACCGGCACACCGACCAAGATATGTATCATTGCCGCCCAGATCAATGATTACTGCAAAATCATCGTAATAGATATTGTCATCAATACCACCGATAACACCCTTAAATCCGCCGGGCAGTTCAAAAGAATCGTAAACAAGTCCTTTAACCCCTGATATCTCTTTGTAAGATAGATTTTCTTGCTTAGATAATTTTTCAGCAATCGCTTTTATCTTTTCAATTCCTTGGGCAAGAATGATACCCGCACAATGTATTTCACAAATATCTATCTTTTTGGCTAATTTTAATAATTCAACAGTTTCAAGCGTGGTCCCGGTGTCACGCTCAATGCCAAATTCTTTGTGCAGAGCACCCGCATAACCACGCTCAATAGAGTCGGCCTCATCTGCCCAGAGTGATGGGGCGGTGTAGATTAGACTATCTTTTTGTTCGGGTGTGATTTTCATAAATGCCTTATCAAGATGTTTTTTTGTGTCCGTATAGACATCTTTTATTAAAGAGATCAAAACATCCGATTTAAGTTCTGCAAGGCTAAAGCCTTGCCCTACGGGTATTTTGGTTTTGTCTGCAAGGCTGACGCCTTGCCCTACATTGAATGTCCTAGATAGATTTTGCCCAATAATCTCTCCAGCACAAAATTTAATATAATCCGATGGGGTTTTTAAATTTTTTATTGTGTTTCCCGAATGTAAAACATAATCAGGAACCGACATTGGTTTATCCATTAAATTTTTAATGACCTTTAGCCGAAAACTATCCTGAATCCAGTGTTTATCATATTCTAAGTCAATTTTTGATAAATTTAAAAGTTCCAAACCTTCAAAAATATATTTCTGCTCTACCTTCCATAAGGTATCAGGTTGTGGTAAGGGCAGGGTCAAAAATAAAATGAATGTGGCCATGTAACCCCCTTTAGAAAAAAATACCTAAACACCTAAATTCCTAAATACCTAAATTCAACATCCCTTCTTCACCCTTGTTTACCCTTCTTTTCCTTTTTTTACCCTTTTTATCGCCTTCTGCCCTTTAGTCATCTTTCGCCTTTTTGACCTCTTTAGTCCTTTTTCGCCATTTTTGGTCCTTTCATTTAAATGTCGCGATCCAGTCACCAATGAAATGGGTTATGACTATAACCACAATCGTGATAAATAAATGTTCTCCTACTATCGTCCAAGGATTGGAATTTTGTTCTTTGCCCATCATAAAACTGAAAAGGCAGATGAGGAAAAGCCCCCATATAACACTGACAATGATTGCTGTAGCAAGAGAAAAGATTAAAACCGGAACAAGGAATGTAAGGGCAAATAAGAATTTAGCAATAAATGTCATTATCGTTGATTCCCATATCTCTTTTGTGGTATGTCTATTTTCGGACTCTTCAGAGATGTGAATACCGAGGGCATCCGAGAAGGCATCGGCTATTGCAATTGTCAGGATACCACCGATAACTACAATTTTTGAATGGGTTCCTGAATGGAGTCCCACCATTAACCCCAGGGTTGTTATTATTCCGGATGTTGAGCCAAAACTAAATCCGGTTTTTAATGAATGTTTAAGCATAAATAGCTCCTTTGTTCGCAAGGCTAAAGCCTTGCCCTACGGAGATTTTGGTTTTATCTGCAAGGCTAAAGCCTTGCCCTACATCACTGGAATATTTCAACATGTAGGACAAACCTTTAGGTTTGCTTAACATCAAACTCAAAAGACCCAAGAAATTCATAACTCTTATAATCATCTACCAATCCCCTTCTCACAGGATTACCCAAAATGTATTTTGCTACGGCGATCGTATCTTCATTTTTACGAAGCACATGTTCATAATATCCAATCTGCCATAATCTTCGCCCTTTTATTTTTCTGTAATAATATGCTGTTATCTGTTTGTATTGACCGATAAATTTTCTAAAATCAGAATTTTCTCTTATCCCCTCTATTAGTATATGTAAATGATCGGGCATAAAGCAATATGCCCAAACTTTGAACCCAAAAGATTCCGATGACCCACGAAGTAATTTTATTAACCAATCCACAATTGATTTTTTTACGAAAATCATGCCTTTATTAGCAGTACACAGCGTAACAAAATACCGATAGGTTCCTTTATAATCAAAATTTTTCAAACGAATACGTTTTTTATATTTGATTTTTGGGGTAGAGTATTCTTTCTTATTTGTCGCAAGGCTAAAGCCTTGCCCTACATGGGGCGAAATCATATCCTATATGTCTATTCCAAACACTTTGCGCATTGCCAAGCCTATCAAAAAGTTTATCGCCGCAACACCAAGGCTTATCCCTGCCATTTCAAGAAATCTATCTCTAAATTTCAATTCTTTAGCAACTGCAACATAGTAATTAAAAATATATATGAGGAGGAATACAGTAATAATTGTGAATCCCAAACACATAACAATATTTCTCAACAGAAAATACGGTAGAACAAGAATTACGATCGTGCCGATATAAGCAAGGCCAGTGTATAAACCTGCTTTCATTGGAACCTTATCCGAAGTCTCTTCCTTGGCTGACAAATAGGAAGAGGCACCCATGGAAAGGGCACCAGCGATACCGGTAATCAAGCCAACAATTCCAACAATCTGTGTTTTCTGAAGTGCCAGAGAAAATCCTACAAGTGCCCCACTTATTTCTACCAGGGCATCATTCAAACCAAGCACGATTGAACTTACATATTTCAGACGTTCCTCTTTTATTAAACTTATTAATTCATTTTCGTGTCTGTTCTCATCCTTGATTATATTATCTATTTCAGATGCGACTTTTTTTATTTCATCATATGTTTGCTGTGCAAGGTCCTCGCCTTTTTCCATAAGTTTTAGTCCAAAATTTATACCAAAAATCCGTGCAACCCCGACATAAAAAAAGATTTTTAATCCATCTGGTTTTAGTTCTTCTCCTGTCAGGGATTTAAAAAATTGATAATGTTTGAGTTCCTCATCAGAAATTTGCATAAGAATCCTTCGGTACTCTTCTTCTTTAACAAAATTAGAAAGCTTTTTGTAGATATAATGCTCGGTTAGTTCTGTTCGCTGGCTATTAATTATTTTTTCTCTAAGCACGCTATCTAATTCAGGCATAGTAATATCCAGTTTGGCATCTAAGGTAGATTATACTGATTCTTTTATGTTTTTCAAGAATAAAGTTTTGTCTCCAATGCTAACCTCTGGTTCTGAAAGAACCATCGGTTTTTGATGAAAGCCTTGCCCTACGGAGATTTTGGTTTTGTCTGCAAGGCTAAAGCCTTGCCCCACACCCCTTTTATTCTTTCAATTCAGATGTGCAATTAGGGCAGCGCACTGCTTTAATGGGAATAGCAGTAAAACAAAATGGGCATTCCTTGGTCGTCGGTGGAGCGGGTGCCTGGGGTTTAGGTGCAGTCCATCGGTTAACCTGCTTAATCATGAGAAATAGCGCAAAGGCAATAATTATAAAATTAATCACCGTATTTAAAAATAGCCCATAATTTATTGTTGGAGCACCGGCTTTTTTTGCCTCTGCCAGACTTGTAAACGGCTGTCCGGAAAGGTTTATGAATAGATTTGAAAAGTCTACTTTATTCAGCAGCAACCCTATAGGCGGCATAATGATATCATTCACCAGCGAGTTTACAATCGCACCAAAGGCACCGCCCATAATAAAACCGACTGCGAGGTCAATAACATTACCCCGCATTGCAAATTTTTTGAATTCAGAAAACATAGAACCTCCTTAGAATTTAAACCACAAAAGGGGAGGTGTTAAACCTCCCCTTTTTTAAAATATAAGTGGATTCTTATTTAATTATCACAAATTCAACCCTGCGATTCTTCGCCATATTCTCAGGTGTAGTATTCGGCACAACTGGTTTGGATTCACCGTATCCCTTGGGAATTAAACGATTCGCATCCAGATTGTGTTTAGTAACGAGATAATCTTTGACTGCGTTTGCCCTATCTTGAGATAGTTTAAGATTGTAACTATCAGAACCTCTGCTATCGGTATGACCCTGAACTTCAATAGTTGTGGTCGCATTCCCTGCAAAGATCTCGGCAATTGTTTTCGCGGCATCGTCAAGGACTGGATACGATTCAGGTTTTATCTCGGACTTTGCCGTTTCAAAATAAATTTCTGGCAATACAATTTTGAATTCTTTCTTCACAAGTGCAATTTCCAGTTCTAATTTTTTGCCCGCTTCTATTGTTACCGTTCTCTCATAAGGTAGATAATTCTCATCGGTGACACTTGCCTTTATCGTATATGTGCCCGCCTTTAATGTCTTGGTCATTGAAGATGTCATCTCTTCTACAACATCACCGATAGTAACCTTCGCAACCATTGGCTGACGGGTTGATAAATCAATTACATTAACTGTCAGTTCACCTTCGGTCGGTACCGGCCTCAATCTCAAACTCAGAGGTATCTTTTCTCCGACACCGACCAGCAATTCAATTGACTCATCATAAAACCCATCAAGTGATGCAACAATGCGATAATTACCGGGTTCAAGTTCCTTTAATTCAAATTGACCAAAGGTATTTGAAGTAATGGATTTAACAAGAGAACCATCACGGTAAAATGCTACATTAGCAACGAGTGGTTCATCTGTCTTATCATTGACAACAGTTCCAGCAATAATTGCCAATTTTGGACCTTCAGGTTTGAAATCAACACAATAAGAGAATCCTGCAATCACTGCCCAGGGTGGTGCAACACCCCAGCCGGTGGTAATATTTGTGCTGTCGGTCAATGCAGTTGGAAATGCGTGGTCATTCAATCCTTCCCAGGCGCGAACATCAACTGCAAGATTCAAACTGAATCTACCAGGTCGGAAACTGATACCCGGGGTATAATAAACCTCATTCGCGCCAAAGATTGCATCATCATCAATAAATGTAAAGAACTGATCTTCACCACAAAAATCAATTCCACCGACTTCAATAAACGGAGTAATTTTACCCAGATCCCAGCTCAATGCCGCGCGATAAATCGTGTAATTATTACGCCAGCCCATTTCATCATCGTTCTTATTTCGGTCAATGTAACCTCCATTCAAATCAAGGGTCATCAGTTTGGACTTAAAAGATACGCCCATTAAAACACCGTAATCTATTGCCCCACTGGAGAAATAACGAAAAACACCACCATCATTACCATAGGCTTCGCCGAAAATCGGGTAGTTTCTCTGTGTAAGACTTGTCCCGCGGTCTGAACCTGTCGGTAATGATAAAACCGGTCCGATTGCCCAGGCAAAGTTTTCTTTACCAAGGCTCAGTTTCAAACCGAGTTTTGTATCACCCCAGCCTAAACTTGCCCGATTGTAATCGGTTGCGGTATAGTTAACACCGTCTCCATGTAATGAAGTCGCAATATTGAATGCCAGGTTATCGGTAATCGCATAACCAAGACCAAAAAACATATCACCACCACCATGGACTGCTTCGCCTGCTGGCTCACCGATAATTGCCACATCCCTTGTTTCGGTGAAGTAGCGTCCGAACCAACCGATATGGAAATGTCCAGCACCGCCATTCCAGGCAGACTCAGTGCGGAATAGCCCGTATGCACCCTGATTATTAGAATAAGCAGTGCACAGAGCAATAACAACGAATAGCGTTATAATGTTGCGTTTCATTTAACCTCCTTCCCCTTTCACTTATAACACTTATTTAATTATAGCCAGTTTTCTTAATATGTCAAATGTGCGTTTATGACTTAAGTGTAATTTTATATTGCTTAAATCTAAGATTATTATCTCGGTTAAAAGAGTCCTAAATCTCTTTTTTTCCTATGAATCTCCGGAAGCAATCTGCGGAATCTTTCTTTTGTTGTTAAAATCCAGTCTTTAAAATGTTCTTCCATTTTTTCTTTGGTCCAGCGATGTTTATTCAAATCCTTTGCATCAAAATAAAATCCATCTTCAACCGCTTTCGCAGTCGTCAAACATACCGGGCAGCGATATAAATCACCTTTTATACGCTGGAAAATATCACAAAAATCTATTGGGCAGTATTTTGAAACGACTGAAGCAAAAGGCTCGCATTTAAAATCAATCAGACCATTAATTGATCTTTCGAGTTTGGTTATCCCATCTTCCAGCAATACCTCTCCCTGTCCTGCACCGTAGATAAAGAAACTATCAACAACCCGGCAACCAAACGCCAGCAAGAAAATATTCATCAGGGGCAACTGGAATTGATTCCAGTCTATGGGCGATGCGACACCGATACTTATTGCGGGCCATTCGGGTTTGTCTTTAATCAATGGATAAAGGCACAAAAATCTATCAAGAAAAATTTTTAATTTACCCGGAATTGTTAATACATAGGTTGGTGCAAATAAGATTAAACCATCAGTATTTATAATCTTTTCGGCAAGTTTATAAAGGTCATCATCAATTTTACATTTTGCGTTCTTAAAAACACAGGACATACATCCCTGACATTGTTTTATCTCAAAATCTTTTAGATATACAAGATTTGGCGTAACTCCTTTTTCTCTTAAATATTTTTCCGAGTACCTTGCGAGTAAGTCACAATTACCATTCTTCCTTTCTGATACAATGATTATTCCAACCTTCATTTTCCCTTCCTTGCAGCATAAAAAATGGATAAAAATAATTCTGCCATAATTTATCTGAAGAACGGTCTTGGTTATCAAAATAAAAATAATCAACAAGCACCTCACGCAATCGTAAAAATTCCTTTAAGCGTCTTTTATTTTTAGGATCGGTAATCGTCAAATCAATAAGTTCGAGCGCCCTTTCTACCGCATTTATACTGCATGCACGATTTTTCTCGCGCCAGCTAACCACCCTATTAACTTCACCACCAATATGTGCCATCTGTTCAATAAAAGCAAACTGAAACCATCTTCCTTGGGCAAGTTCTTTATCCTGGTAGTTCATCTTGCTATCAAGTTATTCACAATCTCAATTATTCTTTTTCTTATCTCCAGATTATCCACGCCCTGCGTTTTTATTACCCTGAAAAGACCGCGAATTCATCAATTTGATTTCGTTAATCCCGACTTTTTCTCGCACAATTAGCATCCAACATCAGGTTTTCGGCTCAATCACCCTGCCAACGAAAAGGATAATACCAGTATTCTTCTCCTGAATTATAAAGATAAACGGATGGTCAGCGCGGAATACCGGAATTATCGGTCCCACCGAAGTAATACCGACAACAGCTCCAGTGGCAGCCGCGGCCTCAGTTCCTTCTTCATTTACATCCACATATGCTTGGTGGACCACTGAACGGATGTATAAATTTTTAGTCCCATCAATCCCGGAAAAATCGCAATGGGGTGCAAAGGCGTTGGGCATGCCTAACTGAGCAAGGTAAGGGGTCAAGAGATAGCGGGTTTTAAAGGTAAATCTTGGCAGATAAACCTCTACTCTTGTGGGAGACAAAAGTTTTTTCAACTCCTCAAACTTTTCGTAGGTCAAATCTTTTTCAATTGAACTCAAATCATTCTTCCGAGGTAATAATATAAACATCGCCAGGTCACTACCATCATAGGGTAGTTCCAACAACTGGAGTTCCTCGGTTTCGGCATAGTTGAATTTTGCTTCCGGGTCAATACGCTTCATCATTGGCACCTTGACCGCTCTGGTCCCGGTAACCCAGAAGTCCTCTTCGGTAGTCAAAGTTTTGTCAAATTCCTTGAGCCATTGACCTCTAAAATATATTGCATTCGTGACGACTAATCGGGACTGCTGATCAATGGTTCCAGGTGGAAAGAGGTCTTTTATCTTTTGATTGGTTTTGCCTTCCACCCATTTGTTTATCAATTGTCGGGTCGGCTCAGGTGCGGCAATAAAATCAACATTCCGGGCATAACCATCATAAAATTTCTGGATTGTCTTCAAATACTTGGGTAAAAATGGATAATCTTTTTGTATCCATAATGCATTGGCAACATGCAATTTATATTTGGCGTTCTTCTTATTGAGCTGTTTATAAAGGGCAAGAAAGGATTCCCGACGCTTCTGGTTATTCAGGGGGAACTTAAAGACTTCGTGCATCTCACCCTGAACCCAGCCCCTTGCCCCTTCAAAGACCATTCCCATTGCCATGGTAATGCTGAAAGGTGAATAAAAAATGTTTTCCACCTCTTTTTCCCTCAACTGTTGATAGAGTTTGAAACAAAATTGATTGTTGCCGTTAACAATCATATTCATATCCGGAGAGGTATCCTGGGAGAGCTTTGCCCTTCCCCCCATACCGGTCAGGAAGAAAACCAATATCAAATCAGTTAAAAGCAATTTCCTGAGCATAACACCTCCTGTGTTTGTTAAAGATTATCCATATTTTAAAAAAGAAGTCAAGGGAAGATTGCCCCATGGTGTTTTCGGAATTTGATTTACCAGTATCTGATGTCTGCAGAAATCTGCTGGGCATTTTTATAAATCATTGTCAAAATAATTTTTTGTCGCCCTTGATTTTCAGTAATAGAAATTTACCCCCAATTTTAAGATATTCCCGGGGGTCTGGAGTTTTATTTTATCTTCACCCAGGAGGTGCATTAAATCCAATCCCCAGGCTAACCAACCAAAGTCGAGTTTTATTCCAATATTTTTCACCGGATAATATTCGGCGGTCCCCTTCGCGCCAATATCCATCACAAGTGAAAATTCCGTAGTATCAATACCAGCACTTTTGAATGTCCACCAGCCAAAGACATCCCTAATTATTAACCCTGGAGAGAAAATTGCCCGATTGGGGATGCGGATTATCCCAAAAGAAACCTCACCCGAAAGAATAATCATATTTAACTTCAGAGTGCTCACGCCTTCTTTAAGTCCTCCATCCCAGTAGGCAAAAAAGAATCCTGCCCGGTTATTACCCGGCGTGGGAAGACCAATCCCCAGCGAGAGATAATCGTTGGTGCCGATCCGTTCACCCCTGAAGGTGTTCTCAAACTTATCATTTAATTCCGCCAATGATGGACTATACCAACCGTATTCAAAACCTACCCATCTTAATCCTTTGGTTTTGGGCTTTGTCATGGGCACTCCCTCCATGCTTACATCTGGAGGCGGACCAGCAAAAATTACGGAAGTACTACATATTAATATGAATATAATTCTCTGAATCCGGAGCATTATCTAACCTCCATCTGCCAGATATTCATCACCCCCTCTTTTTCTTCACCCCTGCAAGCTAAGAAATAGATGTATTTTCCATCCTGCGACCAAACCGGGCAGATATCATCCCCAGGGTGGAAGGTCAACTGTAGCAGGTTGGAGCCGTCAATATTCACTGCCCATAAATTGCTGTTAAGACGGGTCCCCGTGTTTTCCTTTGTGCCTTTATTGGAGGCGAAGACAATTTTTTTCCCATCCGGTGCAATACTGAAATAACCGACCCCCCAATCTTCACCTCCAGTAATCTGGGTTTCCGAGCCGGTTGCAAGATTGAGCATCCAGAGTCCATACCAGCCTTTCTGGGATAGGCGCTTGAAGATAATATTCTTACCATCAGGGGTGAACTTGGGCATCAATCCTTGGACATACTGAGTAAAACTACCAGTGGTGATATCATAAATCCAGATATACTCGGAACCGATCTGTCGTGTCCATTGTTGTGTTTTAGAATCCCAAATAATATTAAAAGAATTAAAAGCAAGCAGATTTCCGTCCGGCGCGAAATCAGGATACTCAGCATTCTGTGGAGTAGAAGTAGTAATGAACCTCACCGCGGAACCCCCTTCCGCTTCTATCAGACAGATTTTCCGTGAACCTTCTTTCCAGACGGAAAAGGCGATCTGTTTTCCATCCGGAGAAAATACCGGTTGGGTCTCCGTTTCAGAACTGAATGTCCGCTGGATTGATGTCTTGCTTCCGGTGCCAAGGGGCCGAACATAAATGTCACCATTACCGCTGCGCCAAGAGATAAATGCAATCTTTGTTCCGTCTTTGCTTAATCCAAATGGGGAATCAGTATCTACCAGGTCTTCGCGGGTGGTTATTTTGGTCAATTTAAGATAACCTTCTTCGCTCGAGGTCGTCAATTTCCAGTACTCAAAATGAACAGGACATCCAGAAAAGAAAAATAAAAGAAAACAAATGGCCATGTGTGAAATTTTTACATCCATTGTTTCCTCTCCTTTTCTAATTTTATTTATAATCCAGAAAAAGTCAACAAGAATTTAATCTGATCCTCTCAATATTTTTTATATCTTATGAAGGGGCGATAAAACTCATGGGCAAGATTTGTAAGGGTAATCAATGATTTGGCGCTGGGATTTTTGTAGGGCAAGCTTTCGCCTTACATAAATAAAAAATGCCAGCCTGAGGTGGTCGGATGGTAACCGGTAAAATGGTAGGCGCAGGCTTCAGCCTGCGGATAAATATTTTTAACTCACCGGGTATTTCGTACCCTGAAGGGTGCGGTAACTCTAATAATCCAGCGCGCATGAAAATGATTTGACAAAAAGTTGAGAGGACTCAGAGATTTAATAACCTTAAAAAATCTTTTCACTATTGCCGAAAGCAAAATTTTGAATATCATTCTTCATGCCGACGTGGAAAACCGTGGGAATACTTTCGGTTTTAGGTGCCAGTATCATGTGGGCATTGGAACCGATTTTTGCCAAGCTATCTTTCCAGACCGCGGATGTTTTGAATACATTTGCTGCCCGCATTTTCTTCGGTTTAACCATTATCACGATTTATACACTGTTAAAAAGTCCCAGAACATTGAAGGTTGGCTCAGAAAAAATCAAATGGCTGATTTATCTCTCTCTTGCCGCAACACTTTTTGCGGATTTCATTTATACCTACGCCTTCACCAAAGTGATGGTGATAAATGCAGTCGTTATTGGCCATATCCAACCTATTTTTATTGTAATTCTCGGATATTTCTTCTTGAAATCTGACCGGCTGACAAAATTCGATTATCTGGGCATCATTTTTATGATAACGGCGGGAATTTTAGTATCAACCAGAACGGTGGAAAACCTGAAGAATTTAAAATTTGGTACTTTCGGCGACCTCCTTGTGCTCTCAGCAACCTTTGCCTGGGCAACGACGGCAATAACCACCAGAAAATATTTAAAAGATCTGCCTGCCCAGGTCATTGCATTTTACCGATTCTTGTTTGCTGGTGTGGGATTCTTTCTTTATCTTATGTTAAACCACGGAATAAAAATCACCAGTATCTATCAAATTTTGTTGGGTTTGGTGATTGGCATCGGCACAATTCTCTATTATGAAGGTTTAAAACGTATCAAAGCCGCCCAGGTTTCCGCCCTGGAACTCTCCACTCCTTTCTTTGCTACTTTTCTGGGATATGTGATTTTAAAAGAACGCTTTACTGCCGAACAATTCCTCGGACTACTATTCTTGCTCGCCGGTATCTATTTCATCTCCAAGAAAGAAGAGGTTTAATTGTTTTTCTGGTTAATCAGCGTATAATTCAGTACTTAAATACCGTTCACCGGTATCGGGTAGGATAACGACTATCATCTTGTTTTTATTTTCCTGCCTTTTTGCTACTTCCAATGCCGCCCAGGTGGCTGCACCTGAGGAGATGCCGCAAAAAATTCCTTCTTCTCTTGCCAGACGCCGGGCGGTTGCAATGGCATCATCATCTGATACCCTGATTATCTCATCGATCAATTCTGGACGAAATATCTCTGGTACAAATCCAGCACCGATGCCCTGGATTTTATGGGGTCCGGCCTGCCCGCCAGAAAGAACTGGCGATGATGCAGGTTCTACCGCAATTGCCTTAAACTCTGGTTTTTTTGATTTGATAACTTCACTTATACCAGTAATTGTGCCCCCTGTTCCTACGCCAGCAACCAAGATATCAACCTTACCATCGGTGTCATTCCATATTTCCAGGGCGGTTGTTTTTCGATGAATCTCAGGGTTGGCTGGATTCTTGAACTGCTGGGGAATGAATGAGTTTGGAATTTCCCTGGATAATTCTTCCGCCTTTCTTACTGCGCCACTCATTCCCTCTGCCTTTGGGGTTAAAACCAGTTCGGCTCCAAGTGCCTTGAGAATCCTTTGTCTTTCAATACTCATATGTTCAGGCATTGTAATAATTAAACGATAACCCTTTGCAGCACAAACAAAGGCAAGACCTATACCAGTATTACCCGAAGTTGGTTCAATTATTACCGTATCTTTGTTAATATACCCTTTCTCTTCAGCATCCTTAATCATTGCATAGCCGATGCGGTCCTTGATACTCGAGAGCGGATTAAAAAACTCAAGTTTGGCAATGACCTCCGCATCAATCCCCCTGGTCATTCTATTCAATCTCACCAATGGTGTATTGCCAATCAACTCAGTTATATCATTAGCAATTTTCATCCCGAGTCTCCAATTATACTGATACCCCACTTATCCTTAACTCTACTGATATACCGATCCTTAGCTATCATTTTATCACTTCAACAATTGTAGAAATAATAAATTAATAATCACGAAACTTGATTCGTTTAACTAATTTTTCCAATTCATCCATAACGGTCAGAACCTTTTCATCCTTTATCCAGTATATCCTCTTTTTCCATTTTACGATATATCTCACCAGATCAATTTGTCTTAATGAGCGGAGAGTCATGGAAACTGTAGACATACTAACACCCAGTGCTGACGCTATCTCCTCAGGTCTCATCATATTATTCCTTAACAAATGTAGAATTTCATAAGCAGTAGGATTGCCTAAGATCCGACATATCCGCGATGCCCGATAATGAACTTCTGGTATTTTCTTTCTTCTTTCCATAATCAATAATACATAAAATCATCATTTTGTCAATTGTAGAAATGATGAAATGAGAATATTCTTTGGCATTGTGGTAAAATCAAGCGATAGTTTGGAACAGATATCCAAAAATCAAAGAAAGCAAGGAGATGGCTATTAGATATACAAAGAGAATTTTGAATCCGAATTTTTTACGCATCACCAGAATTGTTCCATAACTGGTTATCGGACCAACAAGCAACACTGTCATTCCAGCGCCGGATGATAACCCGCGAGTAATAAATGCATCAACCATTGGTGGGCTTGAGGTCGCACAAATATACATCAAAATACCAAAGATGAGGGCAAATAAAAATCCCCAGTAATTACCGAGATAGAGTTTTACAAACCTACCGACCGGGTCTGATGAAGCAACAATCGCCGCAATAACAAGTCCGATTAGTGTCTCTAATCCGATGTCCTTTATCATATCAATAAAGGCAAATTTTAAAACTGATAGAATATGCTGCGATATTGTCTTATTTGTCTCGTTTTCACAACAATGACATCGTGATTCTGCACTATTATTCACCCCAGAAACCGAAAATAGATTGCCAATCAACCCCATTACAATACCCATGATGATAACCGCAGCAAAAATATACATTGCAAACTTCAATCCAAGCACAGACCAGGTTACTAAGACAGCAGAAATAGAGGTTCCAGGCGTTGCCACTAAAAATGCTAAGATTGGACCTAACCTTGCGCCCTTCTTCTGAAAACTCACTGCCAGAGGCAATGAACCCCAGCAACAGATTGGTAAGATTGAACCAATGAGCGTCGCAAGCAGAATTGGTTTTACTCCGTCACCCCCAAGATATCTTTCCACCCATTCTTCCGGCACAAATTCATTGACAATACCACTCAAAAGAAAACCAATGACCAATGGAGGACCAACTTCAATGAGATAATGGAATAAAGCCTCAAAAAATCCCGGTGTCTCAGGACAGCATTGGTTAAAGATAAGATTTATACCCCAGGTCATGCTTTTTCCAATTTTCCATAATTCTGCAGGGCGTCGTAGAATGCCTTCCAGAATGGGTCGACTTTGGGATGTTCAAGGGGCTTTTCTTTCCCTTCTTCTATTAAAACCATCCCATATTTTTTATCAATTAGCTCACCAACAATAGAAGCCCTTATCCCTTTTTCTTTTAAGGTTTCTATCACTTTTTCTGCCTTATGTTCACGGCAGGTGATGATCAACGTCCCTTCACTGATTGACTTATAGGGATCAATTCCAAAAAAGTTACAGATTTCTTTTACACAATCCTCAATCACAATCTTTTCTTTCTCTATCCGAACGCCAAGATTTGCCGCCTGGGCTATTTCATAGAGACCACCCCATACCCCGCATTCAGTAGCATCATGCATTGCTGAAATACCATTATCACGGACACCCACTTTTACAGAAGTCATAGCATCTTCAACGACTGACATTTTATAAAATAGATTTTCGGCTCTTTTCGCAAATGTTTCGCCAAATTCTTTTTTCAGTAAATTCGGAAACATCGTAGCAAATATACCACTTGCCTCAATTGCTGGACCTTTAGTAATGATTATCTTGTCGCCTTTGCGGCAAAATTTTGGTGAAACATACTTATCTAAATCACCAACAGCCAATACTGTAGCACCGCCAACCATTGGATAGAAACAATTATAATAACGGGCAGTGTGACCGCAGACAATCGCCATCCCCATCTTTTTACATTCTTCATCTATCGTTGTCCAGATTGTAGTAAGTTCATCTTCCGTCATCGACAGTGGCAGGTTCAAATCGATTGTTAGATAGGTCGGGGGCAGACCAGAAGTTACTACATCTGACGCAAGGATGTGTATCGCAAACCAGGCCGCCCTTTTAAATCCATATTCAGGCACGATAAAGACCGGATCCGAGGTCATCGCCACTGCCTTTGTTCCGATCTCAACAATCCCCACATCCACTCCATGCTGAGGACCAACAAGAATATGTTTATTTTCTGCTCCTAAATGGGGATAGATCAGTTCATTAAATACTTCCGCCGATATCTTACCAATCTCTGGTAGTTTTGCCATTTAGCCTCCTCATTTCTATGATACTAAAATATTTAACATAACATTTAATTCCCGTCCGGGCAAGGGAACACCCTGAAAATCTTCATATCTTTTATCTAAAAGATTGTCAATAATAAAACGAGAATCCAACCCAATCTTTTTGGAAATTCTAAATTTTTTGTTTAGAGCGGTATTGAACAGGAATCGGGTATCATTCTCATCATAATATTGCCACACCAGATTGAAGTCAAGTATTGATAGAGTAGTAATGGTTAAGTAGCTATTAATCTTCGGAATCTGTAAGGCATACTTTGATACATACTCCCCTGGTAAGTCTTTGGTTATATAAATATAACACATTCCGGTCTTCAGTCTTAGCCAGGGGTTGGGATTCAAATTTACCGCTGATTCAAGACCACTGAACCTTGTTTTACCTATATTCATCACCTGCCATAAAGTTTCATTAGATTTCTTCACCCAATCAATATCATCCTCGGTCAAACGATTGAAAAGCGTAATCTGAATAGATGTGCTTTTATTCTGAAGGTCGGCACCGAACTCATACTCAATACCCGATTCCGGTTTGAGCAATGAATCGCCTTTGTTTGCTGGATCTCGATAATAGAGTTCAGTGAATGAAGGCACCCGAAATGAACTGCCCAAAGCAGTCCTCAATTTTAGTGATGGAAGAATTCTGTAGCATAAACTCAAATGGGGATTTATGGAATTCTCAATTTGTCGGTAGTAATCATCACGGATGCCAGAAATCAAAATTATTCTATCTTTTAATAATTTATTTTCAATCTGGAGAAAGAATGCAGTTCTTTGTTGTTTTCGCTGTCCGAGTCTTGTGCTATTTAATGAATCAATAGATAATTCAGCCCCTATTGCGATAATACCCACCCTTCTGGTATCAAGAGTTCCAATAATCTGTCCACCATAGGTAAAAGTTTGATGGTGATTGGCATAAAATGATGGGTTGTTTCGGTCAAGAACAAATGTGTCAATGTGGGTGCGAAATGATAGGTCAGTGTTAAGGATAAAATTGGGCGAAACAATCCATTGGCTATTCAGACTAACAAAGATTGCCTTATTCGCCTCCCAGGAAGGATAGGGTGCATAAAAGTTTTTTGCGCCGAATATCTTATTTAAATAGCCGATTGAGAAATCATTTTTAATATTCCTGCCAATGGGTATATTTACTTTACTAAAAAGATTATGTATTTGATACTCATAACCAGGTTCATAGCCCGCAGATGATTTGTTTTCAAAATCTATGTAGAAACTTTTATTACCTATACTGGCACCAAGATTATGATAGGAGAAACTGCCAATCCCTAATCGCCCATTAATCTGCCCAGACTTTTTGGTAATGATATTTATTACACCACCACAGGCATCAGAGCCATAGAGTGAAGAGGCGGTGCCCTTGAGAATCTCTATCCTTTCAATCTCGCTTAAGGGCACAGGGATATTTAAATTATGATGGCCGGTCTGGGGGTCATTGACCCTAACACCATCAATCATCACTAAAACCTGCTGGAATGTTGCACCCCTGATACTTGGGTCGGCCTGAATATTATCGCCCCTTATTTTTATGTCAATTCCGGCGATTCCATCAAGTAATTCAACAAGCGAGGTGTGTTTTATTATTTCTGTAGAATCAATAATCGTGACTGTCCTTGTGATTTCCATAATATTTTGGGGATACCGCGTGGCAATAACGACTAATGGCTCAATCTCGTAAACTTCCTGTGCAAAACATAGAACAAGGATATCTAAAAGGGTTATTGCCATTGTTTTACGGATAGATAACATTGCCATATTACTCCTTTCCTTTTTATTCTGATTCTTCCCAACCTTCCAACCCTTCTTTAAATAAAAATAGCGCGATTATTAAAGGGAATAGGACATATGATATCCTTTTATGTTGATTCAGACGCCAGATCAAAACTAAGCCCGATAATGATTCAACTATGCTATCAAGACCAAATCCAACCAAAGCGATGGAATTTGCAATCCTTCCAAATGTGATTGAGACAATGGCTTCAATGACATTATAACCAACGGTAAAATATTCAAGATGTAGCCCTTTTTTATATAGTCGTTCCATAATTAGTTATATTTGTTTTTGCTTCACCGCTATCATATTTGTGCCAGCGCCTGGTCTATGTCCTCAATTAAATCATCACAATTTTCAATGCCAACTGACATACGAATTAGTGTATCAGCAATGCCGGTTGTATCAAGAATTGTATCATAGACCATTTTAATATGCACCATCCTGGATATATTTAAGTCCAAGTTTCATTGAAAGTTCAGCCTTTATTAGTTCCTTTCCAAGATAAGCGGCGTGAGAGAGTTGATTAACCCAGCCATTTTCAATAATCGTCTTATAGGTACTTGCCGCATCTTTGCCTTCAATCACCCGCAATAACTCATTTCTATTAGAATAATGTTCTACAACTATAATCCCTTTTTGTGCCTGTGGAATAATTACAAAATAACCGGCTTTGTCCATCTTTACTTTTTTTGTCTCTTTTGCCTGGATAATTGGCGCCGCAACTGTCCTGGTAAATTTACTTCTGCCGGTTATTTCTTTTAATGAAAGAGAACCGAGCTCTTTGATTTTCTCAACGATTAGACTTGCATCTTCGCAGCCGATCATATCTACAACTTGAACTTGTTCCCTGAATGCACTTATTTCTTCCCTGGTTAGATTTCTAAATATTGGCAGTCGGCCAGGAGAGCCAACAACTTTCATTCTTTCATCAACACCGTTTTTGGCTAAGGCAAGGAATGTCTTGCCACTATAATGACCCTCTGGATCTTTGCCGATCAAGAGGAGAAGTGGTTGATTATGTTCTTTGGATTGTTGCCTGCAATATTCTGCATTGAGCATAACCAGAAATACAAGTATAAATTTACAACTCTTTATCATATTTTAAATCTCAAAATTTCCTGAGGCAGCATCGGCGTTGCTAAAATCAATTCTTTGCCGCCAACATTGACCCAGGTTGGCATTTCTTTTTTATAATCGCTGTAAGTGAGGCAGAGTCGGGCCGCAATTTTAACATCATCTTCGTTTTTGTGTTTATAAAGAAGTGTTATTGGTCCAACAAAATCCTTAACCTCAAGTGCAATATAGGCGTTATTTCTTGCGTAGTTTGTTAATATGGTATTTTCTGACTCATTCCTTCCCACGATTACCTTTGCACCACTGGGCAGGCGGAAGTGGCGGCCGTATCTCAAAAGCATAATATCTTCAAAAGAATCTTCATTGTGCTCAAATGCCTCTTTTAATCTTCGGGCAAAATTCGGGTCGGTTAAGCGACAACCACCAGCAGGACAGGAATAGTCAGAGATATTCTTCTCTTTTGCAAGTGAAATCTGGGGCTTTCGTGAGCGACCACTGATATTGAGCAATTTTTCACGATTTACAATCCCTGCTATCTCAGGAATCGTTAGTTCAAAAAATTTTGCACTCAAAGGTCTCAATAACCTTCCTTTAAGTCCGGATTCTTTTTCAATTATCTCCATCGCCCTTAAATTCTGAGACATTGGTCTCTCGCCGAGCACTTCACCGGTGAAGACAAAATCCGCTTGCATTTCTTCCATATATTCTCGCGCCTTTGAAAACATATAAATCCTGCAATCAATACAGGGATTCATATTCTTGCCATAGCCATACTTGGGATTTTTTACCAGGTTAATATATTCTTCTTTAAGACCGATAATCTTTAATTCAATACCTAATTTTTCGGCAACCTTTTTTGCCTCATTCTGACAACCCTTTTTTGTGCAGGTGCAGAAAGGGGTAACAAAATTTAAAGCAATAACTTCTATCCCTTGCTCAATCATCAGTTTTACCGCAAGGGTTGAATCAAGACCACCAGAGAGTAAACCGATTGCCTTAGCCATATTTAGGGAATTTTTTGCAAATGTCAGCAAGGGTATGGTCTCTAAAGAATTTTTCTATTGTTCTCTTTAATTTCAGCCAGTATGGTCGTGCTGGACAGTTTCTACTTCTCGGACAGGATTTTGACTTTTTATCCGCAACACAGAATACCGGGGCAAGGGTTTCTCCTACTGCAGACATTATATCTATTAACTTTATCGCCGAAGGCCTCTTTGTAAGTTCATATCCACCACCGGGTCCCTTCTTTGTCCTGAGAAGTCCTGCCTTATTCAATCTATAAAAAATCTGCTCTAAATATTTCTCGGTTATCTCCTCGCTACAGGCAACCTCTCTAAGGTTAACTGTCCTCTTGCCGAACCGACATCCCAAATAAGCCATTGCCCTTACCGCATATCTGGTTTTAGTTGTTAACTTCATAGCATAATAGTATATCAAAAAAGTAGGGTTTTGTCAAGGTTTAATTTTCCTCTCCCCAAACCAGGAATATACGACCGGAACGATGAACCAGGTTATCATATGAACAACCATACCACCGAAACTCGGTATTGCCATTGGTAGCATTATTTCTTTGCCGGTACTGCCAAAGATAAAGATTGGTAGTAAAGCCAGAAAGGTTGTAGTAACGGTCATAAATGCAGGTCTGAAACGTGCCTTACCAGCCTCAACCGTCGCTTCAATGACTTCGCTTTTTGTCTTTGGTTTTCTCCGGGCAAAGACCTGGTCCAAGTATGTAGTAATCAAGATTGCATCATCATCGGCAATGCCAAAGACTGCAATGAATCCAACCCAGACTTAAGAAATCTGTTGACCGTTTACCGAGTCTACATCTTTATTCCAGGTTTCATGCATCTGGTTGATATATTTTTCGGGTCCTTGAGAAACTGCTTGTCACACCCCGGACAGCAGAAATAGTATCTTTTTCCCTGATAATCAACGAACCTTGTATGCTGGGTGATCTTAAACTTTTCACCAGTGACAGGACAGATGACCTCTTTACCAATCATTGAGGCATCAACTTTTTCTTTATTGACTCCAGCACAGGAGATTAAAACTGTGCTCATCATTAAAAAGAGCAAAAAAGGAAATGAAAATCTATTAAAAATTGCTTGTTTCATTCTGACCTCCATCATAAATACTGACGATGATAAATTGAAAGAGTTACGAAGATTTTTCACGATTTAGGTAATTGACCATAAGACTATACCCAATGAGCATATTGGCGACTATGTCATCAAACTATGAATTTGCTGGAGTTAATTTAGTAAGAATTTTATATTTGTAGTGGTCAACCTTGCCTGCTATTAGTTTCGTTAATTAAAAAATTTTGTGATTGCTTGAGTCCTCTCCGCTTTTTGTCAAATTAATTTTATGCGCGCTGGATTATTAGAGGTAACCGCACCTTCAGGGTGCGAAATACCCTAAGATTTAAAAACATTTATCCGCAGGCTAAAGCCTGCGCCTACCATTTTACCGGTTATTCCCTCGGGTTGGCATTTTTTATTTATGCAAGGCGAAAGCCTTGCCCTACAAAAGTATCCAACGCTAAATTATTGATTACCCTTACAAATCTTGCCCATGAGTTTCATCGTCCCTTCATAAAGATATAAAAAATAGAGAGGACTCAGTGTGATTGCCCCTTGACAATTCTCAAAAAGTTATTATACTTAAATTAGAATTATAAATGAAGTCCTCTCCCTTGAAGGGAGAGGATAAAGGTGAGGGTGAAAGGAGGTAAAGATGCTACGCGCTATCTATCGGACTATTGAGTATTCTCTTTGCTCAAGGTTCATATACCCTATCCTCTGACCTCTCTCAATTTGAATTTTCGATTGAGAATGAGTTTGATAGGGTAAGAGGAATAGCGATGTCCGCCCCAACGGACATGTACACATCCGAATTTCTGTTTAGATATACTCCTGTAAAACAACTATTGTGGCAACTTCAAAGAACAGAAACATTCAAGGTTAACCTGAACGATGCCTTTGCTGTTGATGTCGTGCCTGGGCTAGTTTATGCTGTCGGTGATAGTGGATATATCATCAAACACGACCCTGTTAGTAATAACTGGATTCGGCTAAATTCCCCGAGTACAGTGAATTTGATGGGTGTTTTCTTCTTAAATGCACTGGAAGGATGAGTTTGTGGTGAAAATGGTGTTATTCTTCACACTAATGATGGCGGAAATACTTTTGAATTCCAATATCCACCAACAACATTGTGTATCTCTGATATTCAATTCTTAGATAACCAAAACGGTTATGCCTTAGTTTGGCTAACAGCGAATAACACTGGCACCCTCTTATTTACGACCAACGGCGGCGTTTCTTGGTATTCTCGCGAGATCCCGAACCTACCGTCGCCTCCTGGACCAGACTATAAATTCGTCTTGTCCGACTTGGAGTTTGTCTCTCAAAGTGAAGGGTGGGTCACAGGATATATCTGGTTAGATCCACAATCTTCAAAAGATGGTGAGGAATTCGTATGGGATAGATTTCCCCCTGGCATTATTTATCATACTACTGATGGCGGTATTTCCTGGACCAACCAAACTCCTTCTGCTGATTATGGTTATTCTGAGATTTGCTTTGTAAATAGCGAAACTGGCTGGGTTGTCTCACATACTTCGTATGCGTGGCAATCACAAGCCTTATTTTACACTACAAATGGAGGTGATAGTTGGTCAATTCAATTTCTCTGGGAAGGTCCTATCATTGATGTCTGCTTTGATAATGCAAATGAAGGCTGGTTATTAGTTCTTAGGAGTTACTACACGAGTAATTATCATCCGGCAGTGCTAAGAACAACTAACGGCGGTTCAAATTGGCTTGATGATATGAACTTCAAGTGCCATAGTTTTAAAGTCAATCAGATTACTACTTCTCCTAATTTTGGTTGGGTAGTCGGAGACAACGGTTTGATAATGAGTCGTAGGTTCATGGTTTGGAACATAGAAACTTGGGGTGGTCTTACTCTCTGCGATGTCAGTTTTGTAGATGCACAGAATGGTTGGCTTCACGGTGACCATGGTATGATTTTGAGAACCACGAATTGCGGGACCATTTGGGGATATCAGTATATCAATGAATTAGAAGCGCAGATTATTGGTAGAGGAATTGATTTCATTGATAATCAGAGAGGCTGGACCTGTGGCTACACTTTAGCAGGGACCGGAAGTGGCGTTATTGCCTATTCCTCTAATAGTGGCAACACTTGGGATTATATCTCCCGCCTTCCTTGGCAAGCATTAGTTGATTTGGACTTTGTAAATCAAAACGAAGGTTGGGCGGTTACTCAAGGGTGGTACAACCATTCCACCGGTGCGATATTGCATTCATCCGATGGTGGGTATACTTGGGAAGTTCAACTACAGAGCATATCCTTCTCTCGAGTAAGATTCTTTGACCAAAACTATGGTTGGGCAGTGGAACCTCCTTTAGGTGTGTGGTTCACAGCCGATGGTGGGGAAACTTGGTCTTTGAGACCCCTTGCAAGAGCTTGGATTGATGTCTGCCCATTATCTCCAGATTCAGCCTGGATAGTTGGAGTAGAACCAGTAACCAGAAATCCAAAAGTCGGGTTTACTACTGACCAAGGGTTAACCTGGGATGTTAAGGCGCTGGATTATCCCGGACATGGCGGAAGGGCAATTGAATTCATCGACCCAACATTCGGCTGGATAGTAGGGCAAAATGGATTAATCCTTGGCACAGTTGATGCAGGAAATTCTTGGTTTCAAGAAGACGGTGGCATTGAAACAGACCTCTTGGAAGTCTGTTTCCCTGACCCCTATCACGGATATGCGGTAGGTGATAGAGGGACAGTTCTCTATCGGTATCTGCCTTATAATCTATCATCATCGCCATTATCCACAGCCTATGAAGCAGCCAAGATTGCATATCCCACAGCACAACCAAACTTCTGGACAGTATATCAAAGTGCTGGTAGGATATTTGCCTCCCTCTATACCGCGACCAACGCTATTCATCGTCGGATGCTTGGAGAAGGTGAAAATCCTTGTCTTGCAATGAATGATATTGGTAACCCCTGTGTAATCTGGCAACGGAATATTGAACCGACACCACAGGTTGCTGGCGGTGAGTTGTGGTTTTCAAGGTATGATGGGACGAACTGGAGCGAACCATACCTACTTGCCTCTTTTACCGGTCCATTCAATCTTGATGTCAATCCACCCAGTTTCATAATTGACCCTTTAACGAATATCGGTTATATGGTCTTTGAATGGCGCGACCGGTTTATGAATGGACCAACTTCCCATCTCTGTCTCGGATGGTTTGAGATTAATAACCCTGCAAATGTTCAATTCAGTGAGTTAGAGTCTGCCATTGCTCCAATTCGCTGTGGGTTTCCATCAATCAGTCAGGGTGGCAATTATCTCTATATTGCATTCCAGCGTGAAGACAAAATCTTCAGGATAAAATGGGATATTGTGAATCATCAGGTTGTTGATAGAAGTCAGGTTTCACAAGATGGAAGATTCGCACACCATCCCTTTGTTGATGTTCACCCCAATGGACTGATAAACTATGTTTACGAAGACTCAACCGTGAATAATATTGAAATATATAGGGCATACGAGTTGAACGATGTGATTTA
>JBDRWD010000016.1 GCA_039802205.1 candidate division WOR-3 bacterium | reverse complement strand
TCATAGAAAGAGATATAATCACAGGAGTAAAGAGCATGATTAATTCAATTCTAAAACTATACTCTTATTCGCCTGAGAATCTAAATTTAATTTGGGTAAGATTTTATTTTGATGAAAGACGGCAAAATGCTACTAGTATGTTTTACTTGACTTTTGTCAATAAATTTTTATAATTTAGTAGAAAATAAAGGAAGAATTATGACTAAGTTTATATTTAAGACAACTTTTGTTGACAATATACTATTAAATAAACACTATCCAGTATGAGAAGAAGGCGTTAAGTTGTTTGAAATGGAGCAGAAAATATGAATATGCTGATAATTTTGCTTTTAGCCCAATATCAATGGATTGAGACTACCCAGAATGATTTTAAGGATGGGATCTATGAGAAAAATCTTTTTGCCTCACGGCGCAATAATGGCTGTGTGGAATATTTGCCGCGATTTGATTTGGATAACAATGGATATGTTGATTTGTTCATCGCAGCACGTTTGAATGAATGCCATTATATTTATTGGGGTGAGTCCACTGGTTATAATACTGGCAATTATACAATATATCCTACCAGCGGCACTGCTGGTAATTGTGATGCAGCAGATGTAGATTTTGACGGCTACCCCGATTTTCTAGTTGTTCCATTACAGAATGAATGTATTTTTGTGTTCCACGGTACGCCAAGCGGACCAAATCCATCAGGTCCTATAACTCTTTCTGTCCCCAGTGCATGGAATGAGTCAGGTATGTTTGCGGATTTTAATAAGGATGGTTATATTGATATCGTTATTGGAAATCGTTATACCAACCAAGCAAGTATCTTCTGGGGAAGCGCTTCGGGTTATTCAAATTCTAATTCTACCGAGTTACCTACTCAAAGTGGTCAGCATAATGTTGAGGTAGCTGATTTTAACAAAGACAATTGGCTTGATATTCTCTTTGTCAATGATAATGCCACATATAATTTCATTTACTGGGGTAGTGTTTCGGGATATTCTCCGAGTAATTATCAAACCTTGAATAATGTTGGTATTGGACATGGTTCTTCGGTTGCGGACTTAAATAGTGACGGGTATCTGGATCTGGTATTTACTACTCGCAATACGAATGCGGCTTGTATTTATTATGGTAGCCCATCGGGATATTCAAATTATGTGGTGGTGAATCCTGGGCAGGGTAATGGTAGTGGGTATGGTGGTAGTTCGGTTGCGGATTTAAATGGTGATGGGTATTTGGATATAGTCTTTTTTGCGGTTGGTAATCCTGTGATTTACTGGGGTAGTGGAAGTGGATATTCAGATTCCAATCGTTTTATGATTCCGATTCAGGTTTGGACTTCTGCGGGTTTTGTTTGTGATTTAAATGGTGATGGGTATTTGGATATTTTATTGGGTAATTGGGGTTGGGATGGCATCACGCATATTGTTTGGGGTCCGAATTTTACGACCAGTCAATCACTCGCTGCTGATTATGATCATCATGGGATGTTTCGGGAGATCGGGAATGTGTATAATCGTAAATACTACGAGGATTATATTTCTTCGGTCTTTGATGCGGGTGAAGAGGTTGCCTGGGGGATTGTTGACTGGGATGATAGTCTGCCCCCGGGCTCAAGTATTTCATTCTTTGTGCGCAGTGGCAATACACCAAATCCGAATAATTCCTGGTCAGGATGGGATTCTTTAGGTAAAGGTGAAGATATTCCTGATAGTTTGAATTCAAGGTATCTCCAGTATCGGGCAAGGCTAAAGTATACAAATCCAGCATATTTGCCATACTTGTATGAGGTCAGAATTGGTTATGGTCCAGCGGTGAGATTAATTCTTGAGCCTAATCAGGCGGATTCTACATTGCCCAGTGTAAGGATAGATTATCCTATCCGGGTGATAAATATAGGAATTGGTCTTGATACGGTTGATTTAGTTTATCAGCATACTACCAACTGGCAAATAGACTTATTTGATTCTACGGGCAATAATCCCCTGGTTGACCACAATAACAATTCAATTCCGGATGTGATAATAAACATCAATGATACAGTGCCGATTGTTTTAGGTGTTACACCACCATCAAATGCCCAGGGTGGGGAGGTTGATTCATTGAGGTTGATTGGCAATTCTAATATCAATCCTGCATTAATGGATACGGTCTTTATTACTACGAAGATTCGCAGAGTTGTGGCGATACTGGTTGAGCCTGACCAGGTTGGGTATACGGTGGCGGGTGTACCAAAAAGTTATGATTTGTGGGTTTATAATCAGGGGACGAATCGTGATACGGTTGATTTGTATTATAATCATAACCGACCCTGGGGTGTTGTATTATTGGATTCTCTGGGTATGCCGCTTGCTGACCATAATAATAATGGTCTGGTTGATCTTTGGGTTAATAATTCGGATTCGGTTAGATTCCGATTGTTTATCTATTCACCCGATACTGCCTCTGCAGGTGTTGCTGATACTTTGATTCTGACCGGTCGTTCCAGTTTGAATCCGGCAATTACTGATAATGCAAGGATTATCACGATTATTGAAGGTATGGGTGCGATCATCATCTTTCCGGACCAACAATTGACGGGATTGCCCGGGAATTGGGTAGACTTTCCGCTTTTCTGCAGGAACAATCAGACCTTCATAGATACGATTGATTTGAGGTATGTTGATCGGCTGGGTTATAGTTATCAATTATTGGATTCATTAAATAATCAACTAGTTGACCACAATAATAATGGTCTGGTGGATTTGCCTGGGATTGGTGGTTCGGGTGCTCAGGTTGGTTTCAGCCTGCGGGTTTTGATTCCTGCAAATACTCCATCTGGTGTGCGTGATACGATAATTGTTTATGGCTATTCGGGTCGGGATACTTTAATCCGCGATTCATCTATTTGTGTATTGATTGCGGGTACGATAGCCCAGGTGGATATTGAGCCGAGCCGTAGTGATTCAGCGTATTCAGGTGATTCGGTGGATTATCTATTGTGGGTGAGTAATTTTGGTAATGCAGTTGATGTGATTGATTTGAGGGTTATTGGTGCAGATTTTAGTTATATCTTGCGAGATTTGAGTGGTAATCTGCTTACAGATACTGATGGTGATGGGGTGGTTGATTTGGGTTCAATGAGTGGTTTTGGTGGGTGTGAGAGTTTGTTGGTTCGGGTGAGAATACCGCAGACAAATCCTGATGTTGTTGATACGGTGATTGTGCGTGCATGTAGTAGTAATAATATTTCGGTCTATGATGATGTGGTAATAGTGACTAAGAGTTTAGGTGGGGTGTGGGGGTTGGTTATAGAGCCTGATCATACAAATCAGGTTGAGGTTGGAAAGAGTGTAACTTATCCATTGCGTGCGATTTTGCAGGCGAGTTTATCGGATTATGTGAATATCATTGGTGGTGGGGTGATGAGTGGTTGGCAGGTAGAGATATTGGATAAGGATGGTTCAGCATTGGCTGATAACAATCAGGACGGTATTATTGATTTAAATTTGGTTAGTCCTGGTATTCCGCGTGATTTTGCGGTGCGGGTTAGTGCACCAGATAGGTTTGATTTTTCAGGTGTATTAGATACTTTGATTTATTTTGATTTAGTTGTTTATGGAGTATGTAGTAGGAATGAGGGGATAAGGGATAGTGCACTGATTAGAACGATTCTTGTGCCGCCGTTTGAAGTGCATAATTTTCGGAATCCGTTTCGTGAGCGGACGCAGTTTATGTTTAGTCTGCCTAAATCGGGTCGGGTGAATTTAGAGGTCTATACGCGTGCGGGTGAGTTGGTGCGGAGGTTGATTACCAATAGACATTATGATTTTGGAATTCACTATTATCCCTGGGATGGTAAGAATGATAGTGGTCAGAGGCTTGCACCTGGTGTCTATATCTATGTCTTTGACTTTTATGCGGATGATGGAGAACATAAAACTGTGAAGAAAAAGGCAGTGATAATAAAATAAATGCCTAAATGACTAAAATTGAAAAACTATGATAATCTTTTTCTATTTCTTTACAGTGTTTTCCCAAAATGATATCGGCACTACGATGTATCCACTATTGAAGATTGGAGTGGGGCCAAGGCCAGTGGCAATGGGTGAGGCATTCGTCGGTCTTGCTGATGACATCACCGCCCTTTATTGGAATCCTGCCGGAATCTCTGTATTAAAAGACTTAAAATTCTTTGCCTCCCATCATGAATGGTTTCAGAATATTAGAGATGAATTTCTGATATTTGGGATGCCCGGTTTTGATGGCTATTTGGCAATTAGTGGTATATATTCTTCAAATAAGGATGTGGAGATATGGGATGAGAATAATAATCCACTGGGCACCGGTAATCTCTGGAGTGGGATATTCACTATTGGTTATGGACGGAATTTAAAAGAAAAAGCAGATTATGGATTCGCATTGAAGACGATGATTGAAGATTTGTATGAACAAAGACTATATGACCTTGCATTTGATGTTGGTGGAAAGCTCATTGTAAATAAAGACATCCAGATCGGAGGTTCAATAAAAAATCTTAGTTACAAGACTAACTTACCTTCGGAAATGAAGATTGGTGGTGTATATCAGGGCTTAAAAAACTTAAATATATTGCTTGATTTGAATCTACCATTAGATAATATCATTCGCGTAAACCTTGGGATTGAGTATAATTTTAATCCTATATTCTCTCTGCGCGCCGGATGGAGGAGCGGTCCTTATAGTATTTCAGAACTCGGTATCGGCTCGGGTTTTACCACGGGTTTTGGCATAAGATATGCAGATTTACAGTTTGATTATGCATTTGTCCCTTATGGCAAATTGGGCATTACACATAGAATTGGTTTGAGCGGTAGTTTAGGGATAGTTAAACCAACAAATCTTTTGAAAATTTTGGTTATTGATGGCGACACAAAAGAGCCGCTCACTGCCAATATAAGCCTCACTGGCATAAAACAGGGTAGTTTTCAGACCGATAAATCAGGGAAGATTGAATTTAAAAATATTGGTTCTGGTGGATTGATCATCACTACATTTGTCCCTGGTTATCCCCAGAATGTGGATTCAATCTTTGTTGAGCCTGAAGGTAAGACAGAGAAGATAATCACTCTCTATAAAACAAAATTCGGAATTCTGCGAGGAATTGTCTTTGATGCGGTGACAAAAAAGCCAATCGGTGCCACTATTTCATATAAAGGAAATGCCTATGGCACAATTGATAATGATTCTCTCTCCGGTTCATTCGTCTTACGCAACCTCCCTGCAGGTGTTTATGTTTTAACGGTTTCAGGAAAAGACCCAAGATATATTGCCCAGACCTGTTCGGTCGTTGTGGAACCAAACAGACTAACGGAAAAAGAAATTTATCTCATTAAAAAACGGGAGAAGATAGTATTAAGGGGAGTAAATTTTGATACGGGCAAAGCGGATTTGAAACCAGAATTTTTACCATTCCTTGATGAAGCAGGCAAAATTTTACTGGATAATCCTGATATAAAAGTGGAATTAAGTGGCCATACTGACCCAAGAGAGATAAACACCGCGGAATTTCCTTCCAATTGGGAATTATCCCTGGCACGGGCTGAGGCGGTAAGAAAATATCTTATTGAGAAATTTAATATCGCACCCGAGCGGTTGATTGCCCGGGGTTATGCCGATACCCAACCGATTGCGCCGAATAACACCGAAGAAGGAATGGCAAAGAATCGGCGGACTGAGTTTAGAATAATTGAAGAAGAATGAAAGATTCTAAAATTTCACAAAAATTTCACAAAACAAGGGTATAATAATACAAAGGAGGTTTTATGGGTATAATTGTCTTCTTTATGTTAACCATTTATAATGGACCTTCTCTTATTGGGAGTCGGCAATGGGACCATAAGATCCATAACATAAATAATATTGAATTCGGAATAACAAATTATGGACATTTGGGAATGCCCTGTTACTGGCCTAAAGGAAGTGGTCAGGGTTATATTTTTGGCTCAGGGATATGGGTTGGTGCCATTGACTCTATAACCTGCGATACAATGGTGACAATTGGTTATGGAACCCATGGCGGAGAATCTGAATTTGTTCCGGGTTTATACGGACAGGACCCGGGTGCACCTTGTGTAATAATCTATATGTATCCAGACCCCTGGCCCGCACCTTTCGATAGTTTTCCCATGGCTCCACAGGAACCATTATCAGACCAGGATTCCTGGTGTTGTTATAATGATTGTGATTCAACATATCATATGCCAAATGATACAAAACCAATCGGCATTGGAGTCTATCAAACCGTCTATGTCTGGAGTGATCCTTTGCTTGCGGATATGGTGTTTTTGAAATTTGAAATAAAGAATGTGCTGCACAAACCGATTAAGAATCTATATTTCGGATATTGTGCTGATTGTGACATTGGAAATGAGGCAGGGACTAATGCTAATGACATTTGCTATGCAATCGTTGGAAAATGGTATGTAGTAAATGGCGAATCAATCTGGGTTGATAATCTTGCATTTCAGTATCAACTTGCAGATGAACCAGGCTGGAGTGATGTTGGCACAATCGGCTTTGATTTATTGCAGACACCATTTGATTTACAATGGGGGCAGGATAAAGATAACGATGGTATTGTAGACCAGTATGAGCGGGATAGTATTTATTATTGGAATAATGTGCCGCCAAGTCAATGGGATATTGACAACGATGGTGTTCCGGACTGGCGTGATCCATCGGAGAATCCCCAGATGGGATTGACAGCATACAAGAGATTTACCCTGGTAAGCGATCCGTATTATGATAATCAACGATATTTAGCCCTTGCCGGATATGATTATAACAATGGGCAATATGTTCCTTATGATACAGTAGTCCCCCAACCCGATGACCAGCGGTTTTTGATGGCAAGTGGACCGTTCCAGCTGATGCCTGATTCCAGCGCCACCATTATATTGGGAGTTATGTTAACATACTGGGATAGATATAACCATTCAATGCCCGATACCGAAATCGTCCTGCTTGACCACCGAATGCAGACTTATTGGAATTTGAACTGGAGGTTGGGTATTCACGAAGGTTCTTTATTCAGCTCAAAGGTTAATAACCTTTGTATAAAACCGAATCCGGTTAAAGACGAGGCAATGGTACATTTTATTTTAAAAGAACCTTCCTATGTTACTTTAAATCTCTACAATTCATTGGGACAATTAGTACTGAATGCCTGGAATGGTGTTAAACCAACAGGAGAATATAATATAAGAATTGATGTCCGTGAATTGCCATCGGGAACTTATTTTCTTGTATTAAAGTCAGAAACGGAAATTACAAGCAGAAGACTGATCGTGATAAAGTGAAAAAAGCAGAAAAAAGTTGATATTTAGCGAAGTAATATAACTTTTTGTATTTCTTTCTTATTTCCTGCTTCCAGTTGAATAAAGTAGATTCCGGCAGGAAGTTTACGACCTGCATCATCTTTACCATCCCATACAATATTGGATGCATGGTTTGAGATGTAAAAGGACAGGTTAAATGATTTAACAAGTCTGCCTACAACATCATAAACCGCAAGGCTGAAGCCTTGCCCTACATCATCAATTTGGGGAAATTTGAAATCGGAAATGTGAAATTTAATCACACATTGATTCTGGAATGGATTTGGTAAGACTTCGAGTTTTAATTTTTGCCCGGACGCTTCAATTATACTTTCTTCAACAGCGGTTTGGTATTCAACACTGAAATCATCTATATAAAAACCTTCTCCCGTATGCCCATCATTATCGCTGACAAAGGCAATGCGAATCTGAATGGAGTCACCGGAAGAGTAATCATCAAGTAAATATTTCTCACAGAACCAATCACTATTGATCGGCCGGTTTTGGAGGGCACCGCCGGTGCCGATGAAATCAAGGGTATCCGCATTATTATTATGGAGAACAATCACATAGATTCCATCACTCCCATAGATGGGCACATTGAACCAGCGATAGAATTTTAGTAGAGAATTTTTATGGATCATAAACGGTATGGTCTGGATGTAACAGTTCATATTATTGACATATTGACCAGTGTTTTCATTGCCACAATACCAGGAATGTGATTGTGAAAAATATCTTCTCTGTGAAATATGCCATAAGTTGTTTATTCCATCGGTTGTCCAGAGATTGGCCCCGGATTCCATATCATCAAAAAATCCAGTTTCGCCAATCAATATTGAGACTGTGTCGGTAAAACATAAATTTTCCGAGTGGATATTCAATAAAAACTTAGAAATATGAGGCAGTGGGCAGAATGGACTTATATATATCACAAATGGTTCTGGGGCACTTTTTATTGACTCAGGCGGAATTTCACCATAGCGCACGGTATCAATTAGCACAAATCCATAGGGGTCAAGGGATGATAATCCTGACCGGACCGAATGCCCAGCACCATAGCCTGAATTTTTTAAATTTATATACAATGATTCTATCTGTCCGGGTATGGCAGGTAAAGTTCTAATATCGGTTTGCTCAATCTTCAATTGCGGCATTCCAATAAGGATGTTAGGTCTAAAAATCAGGGTATCATTGTTGAAAACTATTCTTAGATTGAATGTAGCACAATTGCCATTTTGAGCAAAATCTCTTATTCTTATTGCAAATGCATTGTCTATGGTTGTTGAGTCATTTGGTAGTAATGAATCAATAAATGCAGTACTATCAAAAACCAGGACTAATGTATCATTCGCTGAAATTGTTAATTGAATATTTCTTGCTATAATACTACTGCAGTTAATTATTTTTGTTGGAAGTAGAATATTTTCACCCGGGTTTGCGATATGGTCATTATTGCCAAAAATATCGTTTATGTTCCATCCTCCAAAATTAATATATGCGCCATTCATTACCGGGATTGTTGATTCAACTGGCAGATAATTATGGCATGTTATGGTTAGGTCAAAATTTCCTGGAATCAAGGCATTGGTTTTTAAAAATATTGAACCACTCGCATCGGTATATCCTGAAGCATATGATTCATTGCCTTTCATCAAACATACAAGGGCATTGCGCAGAGGAGTATTTGTTTTCTTATCTTTTACGGTAATCATTATTCGTGCATTGCCCAGCGGTAGATAAGAAGGGGCAAAGACGAGCATTGTATCAGGAATTTTGGTCCAGACTGGCAATTCCGGATCACCAAGAAGATTTAATTGATACTGGTGCCATCTATAGACATTCTCTTCTCTTGAATAAGGTATGAAGTGCGCCTTTGCCATTGCTAATGCCTCACCGAGGTGATAATTATCTTCTTTAAGGAGTGAATAGAAAAATCTTGAATCAAATCTATCAGAATAACCAAATCCGGGATTTCCTGGTGAACCCCAGCCATAACTGGAATTACCAATAAATGCGACACCACCACCATTTGGACTGTTGACGAACGCTTCAGAAACTGATGCCGAGTCAAAGGCATTTGTCCAGCAGCCGATTGAGTATAAAATTCCATATCTCGGTCCATTTGTGATCGTATCAAAATCCACATTATAAATCCGGTGGGGCCAGCCACCCACCGAGATCAGATTTATCCAGCCATGACCATCATGATTTATCAGATTCTGCCCATTCCTTATCGCCTGCATCACCGCCTCTTTCGTTTCGTTGCCCAGACTCTGGTATAATTTTGTTATCTCAAAGTAATTGGGGAATGACTCATTACCGATCTTATTTTTATGAACCCCCTGATCGGTATATGGATCGTGCCATAATACTTCGGCAGTAAAGAGTGCGTTATCAAGATATTCAAAGGGTGGATTTTTTTCATAGGTTAAGACTTTTTCGACAAATCTTTGTGCCTCAGGAATTGTATTTACTGGTGCCCTTCCCACAATTAGATCTGGATATAAATCTATACTATCCTCAATCTCTCCATAACTTCGGTCATTATCTCTATCCCAGTTTCCCTGCAAATCCGCATAATACAAATCACAGGGCATTGTATCTTCCCTTCCGGGATAGATATTGGCACTACAGGTCATTGCATAGGCGAATCGGCAGGGGATATAATCTACATCACCACCTAATAGCACATATATGGTACCCGAGTCAACGAGGGTTTTTAAATAGTTTCGGAGCTTTGCCGCGCTATCTTCCCCTGGATAATGATTGATTATCCAGCTTACATTCCTTACCTGAGCTGGAACTCCCTTTTTTCTTTTCCAGGCAGCGAGACGCTGGAAGACCGTATCCATGGGTGATTCAGTAATTATCAGATACTGAAATTCATGAAGGTCTTCAAGCACCTTTTTTTCCTTCACCGTTACCGGATTAACGACGAGTTGCTGGAGCAAATCATCTCGGGCTATAGCTGGATTACCTCCTTCATAATGGATAGCAAACTTTATTGAAGTATGAATGATGATTTTCCTTGCCAAAGGCAGGTATTGAAACGGAACTACGACGAGTTCACAGATTTGATGATTATTAAAAACTCCACTGCCTTTTAAAAAAATAATTTTTTCAGGATATGGTTTTGGAGATTGATAAATATTTTTGTTGGGGGCAGAGATTTTTTTTACCTCCATGCAAAGGATTGTTGGAGGAGCAGTGAATGAAATGTCCGAGGTTAATTTCAGCTCCTTTTTCTCTGTGGCGATTACTTCTACACTTTTTATTTGAGCACCTAAGGGGAGCGCAATCTTAATGGTTGTGGTAGGTAATTCAGGGGCACCAACTTCATCGGTGATTTCCCAACCCGGAATTCGCAATTTTAAGAAATTCCCATTCGGAATAAATTGCAATTGGTTCGGATCCAGAACGAATTGACCCAAGTATGTTTCCGTGATTAAGAAAAAAAAGATTAACAAATTTAAGCTCCGGCAAAATTGACCCGATTGCCGCCCATCTCCTTCGCTTCATAACAGGCGTGGTCGGCAAGATCAATGAGTTTTTGTTTTTCCCGGCTGTCCTTGGGAAAAACGGCAATACCAATGCTGAGTGTGACCGGCGGATCAAGCTTTTCGGCTTCGATCTTTTTTCGAATTCTTTCAGCAACAACAAGGGCAAAATTGGCATCGGTCTCCGGTAATACCGCAATGAACTCATCGCCACCGTAGCGGCCCAAGAAATCAACATCCCGGATTGCTTCTTTCATAAGGTTGCTAAATCTTTTCAATATCTCATCTCCTGCTGAATGCCCAAATTTATCATTATAACTTTTGAAATTATCAAAATCCATCATCAAGAGGGCAAATGGTCGGCGATAACGCTCAGCCCTTTTGATTTCATTTTCAATCATTATCTCAAAACTCCGACGGTTGGGAAGATTGGTGAGGGGGTCGGTCAGGGAGAGCCGCTTTGCTTCTTCATAAAGTCGGGCATTATCCAATGCAATGGCAATCTGGGCACTGAGCGTGGAGAGAATTTTTATATCGTCGGGCGTAAAACCATCAATCTTTGGGCTTTCCACATCCAGGACACCGATCAATTTATCACCTATCATTAGTGGGAAGCAAACTTCGCTCTTGGCTTCTTTCACACCTGGTATGTAATATGGGTCTTTTGATACATCCGGTGAGTAATACATCTCCCGGGTTGCGGCAACATGCCCGGTGATACCGGTGGCACCAATCTTTATTACGATATCCTTTACCGATTCAGGATAGTTGATGTAGGAACAAAGTTTCAAGGTCTGGGTTTCCTCATCGACGAGGAAGATAGCAAGATTTAAATAACCAAAAGTCTCTGTTAAGCGCCGGAGGATATTTTTCAACAAGGCATCAAAATCAAGGGTGGAAATAAATGTTCTGCTCACTTCATAAAGAATTGCTGTCTCTTGAGCCTCCCGGGCAATTCGGGTATATAATCGGGTATTATCGAGGGCAACCGCAGCCTGGCTACATAACAGCTGGAGATATTCAATTTCTGAGGAAGAAAAATCTCTGGGGGTATATGAATCAACATAAAGGATACCAATGAGGTTCTCCCGGGCAATCAGGGGCATCGCCACGACCGCCCTCCTTCCTTTTTGTAACGCTACGGGATTGGCATTCTCATATTTTGTTAAATCCGGGATTATCACTGGTTTTCTTTTTTTTACTACTTCTCCCGAAATACCGTTGGTGAGGCGGGCAGTAGTTTTATACTTATTTATCTGACCGCTTTCTTTATAAAATTCATATGCTTCAAGCACCATGTTCTTGGGTTCATCAACCACCAAAAGACTCGCGGCATCTGTATTGGTAATTTTGATCGCTGAGGCAAGCAAGACTTTAAGGATATTTGCGATATCAAAGGTTGAGGTTAGAGTTATTCCTATATGTTCCAATTCCGTTACAATCTTTGATTTCTCTTCTATTTCACTGATCAATTTGGTGTGTTCAATTGCCAAGGCGGCGAGTTTACAGAAGAAATCCAGGGCAGGATAGTCCTCAAAATTAGCTATTTTCTCCCGATAATAGAGATTTAAACAGCCGATGGATTCATCTTTTAATAAAAGCGGAGCGGTTACAAGAGATTCCAGCCCTTCTTTTTTAATCCATTCAATAGAGAATAAGTCTCCTTTTTCCTGAAAAACTTTAATAATATCAGGGACAAAACGCGGTTTTTTCTCCACACAGACCTTCCCCGAGATCTCTTCGCCTTTGCGCACCTTTACAACCTTAAGATATTCGCTGGAGAGATTGGTAGAATGGGCAATGGTGAGATACTCTTTTTCTCTATCAAAAAGCATAATTGCGGATGCCGAGGCATTAAAAAAGGAACAGGCGGTTCGAGTGATGGTATCAAAAGTCTTTTCAAGCGATGAATGCTCCAACAGGGATTGGGCAATTTCGGCGAGCCGTTCGGGCAAGGATAGCAATTCCATTAAAATGATTATACAGCATAAAACCCTTTTGTCAATAACCAAAATTTGTTTCCTTTAATTTATGGAGAATCCTCTTTGTTGCTAAATTTCCCCTGCCAGGATGCAAATCATTCTTTTACCCGCACAAAACTCGCACCCGTAGCATTCCCTAAAGGAATTCTCTTTGTTATGGTTTCGTTTTCAATCACGATCAGCGTATTGTTCTGTCCAATCCAGTCACCCTGGACAACAAAAATTTTTCCCTCATCATCAATATCGCAACCCATATAGCCACCCAGGGTGTCCAGTCCAATCTTCCTTATGTTCTTGCTTGTCAAATCCACAATCTTTAAAGAATCAGCCCAGCCCACGATATAGGCTTTTTTATCCTTGACAACAAAATAACCTGGTGCACCGCCCACTTCAATTGAATCCTTCAATTGTTCATTCTGCACGATATATAACCGTCCGGCCTGAGTCATTCCATAATCACCGGTAGAAAGGACCACGATATTATCTTCGTCTTTTTCCACCCACTGGCAATTTTTACCGACCTTAATACTATCTTTTACATTCTTCCCTTCAATTATATAGAGATAGGCGTCGTTATAAACCGGATAACCTGCAGTATCATAGGTAACATTGGCACAGGCGACATAGATTTTATTGTTGTCCGCGATTATTCCTTCAGGAGACCGCCCCACAGGTAAAGAATCAGCGATCGTTCCTTCTTCGTTAAGGATATATAACTTGTTGAAGGTATAAGAGGTGACATAAATCTCCTTGCCCACGAGTGCCGCTGCATAGGGATTTGATCCTTGAGGGAGGGGATAGATGGCAACTAATTCATTATTCTCAACATTAAAGATTTGAAGGCTTGGTGTCCCGCCAAATCCAGAATTGACGATATATCCTTTATCTTCGCCAAAAAGCAGATAGTTAGGAGTAACGCCAGTGGAGAGAATCCCAGTATAAAGGCTGTCTTTGCTGGGGTCATACAGATCGACCCCTTTTACATTCTGGAGAAGGATATAGACATTGCCCTTCCCTGGTACCTTACGGGCACAGGTGAGAAAGAAAAAAACAACAAGCCCAAGGACCCAGTATCTTTTCATGTTACCTCCTTTCACAGATTTATTTTAAAGGTGATTTCGTATTGCCTTCCTGGCAGGGGATATCCTTCAACAAATTGGTAATTTTTATCAAGGATATTTTTAAGGCGCAGGTCAATAAAACAAGAGCGATTTATAATTCTTTGGTTCCAATGATAACCCAAGTTTAACAAGTAAATATCTTCTAAGAATGATACACCCGATGGATTTGCGGGTCGCCTTAACATGATGATTGTCTCGCCAAAGAAATTTGACTTTTCAATATTTAAAACGATATTAATACACGGCCGGTAGGGCAATACTGACCCATCATTACGAGCCCAGAAAAAGCTAAAACCAAAAGATGACTTTAATGGCTTTTCAAAAAATCCACAGAGGTCCGTGCCCCAGGCACGGAAATGAGCAGAATTGACCGGGCGCCATTTTCCATCTCCGCCCGGCATCCAGGTTATTATATCTCGACCAAATTTAAAGAAAAGTTCTCCTTTCAGAAAGTATGCCGCAATATAGCGGAAGCCGGATTCAACGGTGATTTCCTTTTCGCTTTTTAAATTTGGATTGCCCACCGAAAAGTTATCTTCCGGCCAGTAGAGTTCATTCATTGTGGGGTAGCGATAACCGAAAGATAGATTGTGATAAATCCCGAGGTTTTCTTTAATGAAATAGAGACCGGGCAAAAGAATGCTTAAACCAAAAAGACGATCACTGGTAAGGGTCATCTTCGCCGAAGGAGTCGCGGTGAGCAATTTGATTTTATGTTGCTGGAAAAAATCTATACCAATGATATCTCTTGAATGACTTCCAATCTTGGTTGAGGAAACCGCCTCTTTTTCTAAATAAAATGCTATATTCCTATTTTGAGATTTAAAGGATAAGTCCAATGCGGTGCTTAGGGCTTGATGCCGGTCCTGACCAAAGATTGTGTCTGAATAATCTAAGCGATAGAAATTCCCGGAACCGCCAAAGCGGATGGATTGTGTATCATAAGAGAGCGAACCGATAACAGCTTTTTCATTTTTATGGGGTTGCCCGGCGATACTACCCAACTTTTCAGGGACATCAGCATCACGGAAAGTAGCAAATAGGTTAATGGCGAACGGTAAGGTTGATGTCCAGTATCCAGCCCCATGCTGATAATGAGCATTTTCCCGGTAGGAGATGTTATTAAATTCATCCTTGTACGGAAATCTATTTTTATTGTCCTCAATATAGAATCCTGCGGTATTTGAAAATAGGGTCCAGATTCCTCCAGCTGCGATCTTGCCAAAACTACCCCTTTTTAGAATTATACTTCGTTCTTTTTCCTTCGTATAAAATGCTACCGTATTGCCGAGATTACCAAAAGTATGAATGCCTGCGAGATTGGAACTAGCGATGTATCCATCATCGATGAAGTAAGAAGGAAGGAGAGAAATGTCAAAGTCACCAGACTGGGGTGAGTTCAGAGGAATTCCATTGAGGGCGATGGCAGTCGAACGGCTGCTCGGCCCTTTTAACGAAATGGTTGTGAGATTCCCATAATCAAGCAGATTGATGCCTGAATTTTTTAAGAGGCGCTCGGCAAGTGAAATTTCTCCCTTAGGTAAGATTGTAATACTGAAGGGCACATGGAGAAGATCTACTTTATAACGTGCGGCGGTGATATATATTGTATCTAATTCATAAATTGGTTCAGGGTTGGTAAAGATGAGTAAGATAAAAAATATCGGGAAAGCCATAGGGCACCTCCTTTCGTCCGAAGGATTTCCCTTAGGATGCTGGGGATAGGTCTCCTGGCTTGTCCAGCCTGACCGCCTTCCCGTGCTAAAGCACAGTGGCTTTGTGGTCAGACTATGATTATGACACTTTAGCCATAATCATGGCAGATTTTCATCCACCGGCATCACAGTAGCGGCGACTGCGGCCGATTCGCACGGCACTTCCCTTGCATCCCGCAGCTGGAGATTATATCCAAAAATAAAACTTATGTCAATAAGAGAAGAAGGAACGTAAAAGTTGGATCACAAACACCAGAAAAGAGAATATAATTCCGGCGATGCTCAGCACTTTTATCAGTGGGTGGTCGATGAGAAGGATAAGCAAGGCGGAGGTAAACAATATACCAAACCCACTGAGATACCAGTATAGATATTTTTCTGATTTTTGGATCTCTTCTTTTTTATCAATGCGTTTTACTGTATCAAAAAGGGTGTTTATATTTTCGGGTAAATCAAGAATGGTGGTGATCATATCTTCAAACCACCGGCGCCCCTTCTTGAGGAGCAATTCCGCGGAAATAACTCCCAGATTGTGCTGAAAGGCAAAATTTCGGGCAAATTTTATTATATCAAAATCCGCATCCAGCTCCCGGCCGATGGATTCCAGTTGGGACAATGTCTTGCCTAAGTATAACAAATCTTGCGGAATTGTGATCTGGTAGTGTCTTATCACCCGGTTCAAATCTTTGACAAACTCCTTTACGGAAACTTGTTTCAGGGAACGACCTTCGAATTTATCCAAAATATAAAGAATATCTTCCTGGAGCATGTTCTGATCCACAGGCCGCGTGATCACGCCCAATCTTAATATCACCCGGGCAATCTTCCGGGCATCGCGATTGATGACGCCCAATACAAAATTTACCAATTCCTCTTTCATCTGAGGGGATATTCTTCCCACCATCCCGAAGTCAATGGGCACAATGGTGTTGTCCTTTAACACAAAGATATTACCGGGATGGGGATCGGCGTGGAAGAAACCATCGATGAGAATTTGTTTTAAAAAAATATCTGCACCGTTTCGGGCGATGATTTTAGGATTTATTCCATTTTCCTTGATTCGGTTGAGGTCGCTGATCTTTATTCCATCGATGTATTCTTGAACCAGGACCCGGGAAGTAGAGATTTCTTTAAATATCCGGGGAATTTTTATCCTTGGGTCCCTGGCAAAGTTCTCCCGAAAACGCTCAGCGTTGGTGATTTCATTGTAGAAATCCAATTCTTTGTAAATCATCCGGGCGAAGCTATCAATCAGCTCCTGGGGTTTTCTTTCTTTTATGCCCGGAATATTTATTTCCGCAAGTGCCGCTATCCGTCGCAGCATCCCAATATCGAGTTCTATCACCTTCTCAATATTCGGTCGGCGCACCTTGACGATCACCGGGGTATCCTGATAACGGGCAAGATATACCTGTGCGATTGATGCGGAACCAATGGGATTGTCGTTAAATTCGGTGAAAATCTTCTTGATCGGTCCAAGTTCACTTTCTATCACTTCTTTCATCACCGAAAAAGAGATAGGCTTTACCTGGTCCTGGAGCAGACTCAATGCTTCAGTAAATTCTTCGGGGAAGATATCTGTGCGTGTGGAGGCGATCTGTCCTAATTTGATGAAGGTGGGTCCGAGTTCTTCACACAGCAATCTTATCCGCTCGGGAATCGGCCGGATGGCAAGTGGGCTTTTTCTAATCCCCAGATGGGCGAGGAGATAAGCGGGATGAAGAGTCTTTACATATTCTCCAAAACCATATTTTAAAAGGGTCCGGGTGATTTGAAAGTAGCGGTTGAACCGCTGGAAAGGGTTGAGATACATGTGAAAATATTATTCGGCAACCGACTTCTGCTTGAGGAATTTTTCAATCTTTTTATTCAATTCAGCGAGCTCCCGCCGGGTGGCGAGATTTAATCTTTCCCGGAGATTGGTTCCCATTTCGTCAATTTTTTGGGAAAGTGATTCTATCTTTGACCAGCGCCGTTTAAGGTAAGGGATCTCCTCTTTGAGTGTTTCACCTTCACTCTTTAAGGTATTATAGAACCTCAGCAGACGCTTCCGACCCAATCCTACGACCCCCAAACCCACTAAGAGTGAATTCTTAAAAATTTCGCGCATGGTTGCTCCTTTGCTAAAATTATACGGAAAAGGTTATTAATGTCAAGACTCAGATTTTACAATCTCTTAAGAATTTTTGCCATTGCTTGTAGTTCACTCATGAATGTAGCAAAATCTTCAAGGGTGAGAGATTGCGGTCCATCGGAAAGCGCCTTTTCCGGATTGTTATGCACTTCAACCATTATCCCGTCCGCACCGGCTGCGACTGCTGCCCGCGCCAGCGGCAATACCATATCCCTTTTTCCCGAGGCATGACTCGGGTCGGCAATGACCGGAAGGTGGGATATCCTTTTTAGTTCAGGAATGCTGCTTATATCAAGGGTGAACCTTGTAAAATCGCTGAAGGTCCTTATACCCCGTTCGCAGAGGATGACTTGATAATTTCCTTCTGCCATGATATATTCAGCCGCTAAGAGAAACTCCTGAATTGTGGAAGCCATGCCGCGCTTTAAGAGTATCGGCTTTTTGCTCTTGCCTGCTCGTTTTAATAATGCATAGTTCTGCATGTTGCGGGCGCCAATCTGGATGACATCAACATATTCTTCCAGAAGGGAGAATACTTCGGTATCAATCGCCTCCGATACCACCGGCAGGTTGACCTTATTTGCTACCTGGCGTAAGATTTTCAAACCTGCTTCACCCAGCCCCTGGAAGGAATAAGGAGAGGTTCGCGGTTTGAAGGCACCACCGCGTAACATATCTGCACCAAGTTTCTTTACTGTCCGGGCGATTTCAAACATCTGTTCTTCTGATTCTACTGCACAAGGTCCGGCGATTATCACCGGCTTCTTGTCCCCGATTAAAACATCGTTAATTTTTATCTTTGTATCGTCGGGTTTCATCTCCCGGCTTGTCAATTTATAGGGTTGGGTGACATGGATGATATTTATAACTCCCTCAAGATTTTCAATCCTGCGGGTGTCGACCATCTCCTTATTCCCGGTAATACCAATCGCCACCCGCTGGGCACCTTTTATCGGATGAGGGGTTAGCCCCATCTCTCTTACTATTGCGCAAACTTTTTTTATTTGCTCTTCAGTAGCATCTTTATGCATCACGACCAGCATAAAACCTCCTTTTGTTGATAAAAACAATCTTTGCTCATCCACGCATGGTTGCCTGCTTAAATCTTTTAAGATGAAAATTTAAATCTTCGCGATTTCTTATGATTTCAATAATCCGGCTGCCGATTATTATCCCATCGGCGACTTTACTCAATTTTTTTATCTGACCAGGATGCGAGATGCCAAAACCAACTGCCACAGGTTTTTGAACAATTGATTTTACCAAACTTATAAATGAAAGTAATTTATAGGGTAGCTTTTTTCTTACCCCAGTTGTGCCTGTAACCGAAACGCAATAGATAAACCCCTTCGTGGCCTCGCCGATCAATTTTATCCTTTTTTTATCCGAGGTAGGGGCGACCAAGTGGATTAGATCGATTGAATATTTTAAAGCCAACTCCTTCAGCAATTCTGACTCTTCAATGACCAGGTCAGGAACGATCAACCCTGCAATTCTTGCCTTTTGCATCTTACGAAAAGATTCTTCAATCCCCAGGGCGATTAAGGGATTGAGATAAGATAAAAGGATGATGGGTTTTTTGATATCAAGTCCTGCAACCCGTTTGAGTATTTCAACAAGGTTGACACCACTTTTGAGGGCAATCTGCGAGGAGAATTGGATGGTTTTACCATCGGCGATCGGATCCGAGAAGGGAACGCCGATTTCTATCATATCAGAGTATTGGGCAAGGGTTTTGATATAGTTGAGTGAAGCATCGAGTGTTGGATAACCAGCGGTGAGGTAGGTGATCAGTGCTGCTTCATTCTTTTTTGAAAGACTTTCAAAAACTTCGGAAATTTTACTCATAATCTTGTCTCCACCAATTCTAAGTCTTTATCACCCCGTCCGGAGAGATTGATGATAACAATTTTGTCTTTCCCCATCTTTTTTGCCTCCTTCATACCGATGGCTAATGCATGGGCACTTTCGAGGGCGGGAATGATGCCTTCGCTTTCAGCAAGTATTTTGAATGCCCGGACAGCGTCCTGATCTTTACAATATGTATACTGCACCCGACCGCATGTCTTAAGATAAGCATGCTCTGGTCCAACACCGGGGTAGTCAAGACCCGGAGCGATTGAATGGGTAGGCATTATCTGTCCATCATTGGTTTGAAGGACGAGACTCATCGCACCGTGAAGAACTCCAATGCGTCCCCGGGAGAGCGTGGAGGAATGTTTTTGGGTATGAAGTCCTAAACCGCCTGCTTCTACTCCGAGCATTTTTACCTTGGTATCGAGAAAAGGATAAAAAAAACCAATGGCATTGCTCCCCCCACCCACACATGCCACGAGCAATTGAGGCAATCTTCCGGTTATTTCCAGGATTTGTTTTTTTGTTTCCCTGCCGATTACCGATTGAAAATCTCGGATCATCATCGGATAGGGATGGGGACCTACGACAGAGCCGAGACAATAATATGTCGTGTTCACATTCGTGACCCAATCCCTCAATGCCTCATTAATCGCATCTTTTAGGGTCTGGGTTCCCGAATCAACCATCCGCACCTCAGCACCGAGCAGTTTCATCTTTTTCACATTGGTCTGCTGTCTATTCATGTCCTTTTTGCCCATATAAATGACACATTCAAGCCCCAAGGCCGCGCATGCGGTGGCGGTAGCCACGCCATGTTGCCCGGCACCAGTCTCGGCAATGATTCTCTTTTTGCCTATCTTTTTGGCGAGGAGCACCTGTGCCAGAGTATTGTTAATCTTATGGGCACCGGTATGGAGCAAATCCTCACGCTTAAGGAAAATCTTTGCTCCGTTTAGGCGTTCGGAAAGATTGTGCGCAAAGTATAGCGGCGTGGGTCTGCCTGCATAATTGCGTAGATAAGAATTAAGTTCATCTTGAAATTTTTTTTCTTCTTTTAACTGCCGATAGGCATCTTCGATTTCCAATAATGCGGGCATCAATGTTTCAGGGATGAAGCGCCCTCCAAATTTTCCAAAATAACCATTTTTATCAGGTAGACGATACATATTCACCCCCAGATTGTATAAAATATTCCAATGCCAGGATATATCCATACCAGGAGAGTCCGGTAATCTGACCGGAACAAACCGGTGCCACCAGACTTTTATGCCGGAAAGGTTCCCGCGCATAGATATTGCTGATATGAACTTCCACAGTCGGAATGTTTATTGCCTCAATCGCGTCCCTTATTGCCACTGAGGTATGGGTATAAGCACCAGGATTTATCACCAACCCCGCGTAATCTTTTGCCCGATGAATCAACTCTACTATTTCTCCTTCACAATTGGATTGGTAGATATCAACCTGCACATTTCTTTTCTTGGCATATTCAATAATGCGCTGATTGATAGCCTCAAGAGTAAGATTGCCATATATTTTTTGTTCCCTCCTCCCCAAAAGATTTAAATTTGGACCATGGATCAACAAAATCTTTTGCATGATACCTCCTTCACCATTACCTGCCCAATCCGTATCAGCACGGGTATTTTTATACATCCTCCGATAACCTTTTTATCTTGAAGGATAAAATCTTTTATATTATTTTTCAGCCCCTCAGGAAGACTGCTGGGCAGATTATAAGCTTTTAAGAGATTTACGACCCGTGCCTGGTCTTTTCTATTTCTACTCAGCATTCGCATCTCCTCCACCATTCCCATCGCCACCGCTGCACCGTGTGAATATCTTTTATAATTGGTTAACACTTCGACTATATGCCCGATCGTATGACCAAAGTTTAAAATCAACCTCAGGTCTTTCTCCTCAGTCTCGTCTTTTTTGACGATTGCGGCTTTAATCTCCACACATCTTTTAACAATCTCAAAAAGTACTTGGGGATCACGTTTTTTGATTGATGCTATTTCATTTTGTAGTATCTGAAAAAGGTCAAATGAACACACTACTCCGTATTTGATCGCCTCGGCAATGCCATTGAGAAATTCCTGCTGGGGCAGGGTCAATAGTTTCTTGATGTCGCATAGCACGAGATCAGGCTGGTAGAATGTACCCAACATATTCTTACCGTAGCTGGAATTAATTCCGGTCTTCCCACCGATTGCTGCATCAATTTGGGCGAGAAGGGTGGTAGGGATGTGGATGAGATGGCATCCCCGCTTGAAGGTGGAGGCGACAAAACCAGCGAGATCATTGATCACTCCCCCACCAAGACTGATTATAAAGTCCTGACGGGTGAAATTCAGGGCGAAAAGACGATTGTAAATAAATCGGACAGTTTGGAGATTTTTATATCTTTCTCCATCCGGAATGATGAGATACTCAACCTGATTTCCTTTTGCGATCAGGTGCGAGAGCAATTCATTCAGATAAAGGGTACCTACGAGCGGATTGGTGATTATTAAGGCTCGACGTCCGGAGAGAGCTACATGATTTAGAAGATCAAAGCCGATCAAAACCGGATAATTTCTGCTCCGGGCCTCCACATATATTCTTTTTGCCTTGAAAGGGAGCAACAATTTCTTCAGGTTTAACTTATCAATGATTTCTTGAACCACCACTTCGGGTTCTTTATCAGTAGTTTCAATTCTGATGTCCGCAAAATCATACATCCCCTGACGCTCCTGGTATAATTTTTTTATATCGGAGACTTTTTTGATCAATGGGCGGTTGCCACTTGAAGCAATTCTTTTTTTTAAGACATCGAGATTCGTGCTGAGGTGGACTACAATCCCCATCTTTTTTAAGCGCCGCCGATTTTCAGGATCGAGCACTACGCCGCCGCCGGTTGCAATGATACAATTTTTCAGCGCGGCAATCTGGTTGATAACTCTTTTCTCAATTTTTCGAAAATGGGTTTCCCCCTTATGCGCAAAGATTTCTTTTATGGAGCGCTGTTCGGAGAATTCAATCATCTGGTCGGTTGAGAGAAATCCCATATTCAACTTCTCGGCAAGGACCCGTCCGATTGTATCCTTACCGGTGCCCATGAATCCAATGAGGACGATATTTTCAACCATTTTTTACCCGCTTCAGATATTCCTGATAACCTCTTTTTATATCCGCAAGTGCATCGCTTCCGAATTTCTCTAGCAGAACAGTGGTGAGAACATAAGCGAGCATTGCCTCGCCGATGACACCGATAGCCTCTACCACACAGACATCAGCCCGCGGGGTAGGGGCAGGAGTTGGATATTTGGTCTGGAGATGAACCGAATTTAGTGGTTTTTGGAGAGTTGGTATCGGTTTTGCATAGAGCCTAACCACGATTCGTTCACCATTACTCATTCCTCCTTCAATCCCACCGGCGTGATTTGTTTTCCGGTAAAATCCTTTTTGGCGGCTGTAGAAGATGGTATCATGGATCGCGGAACCAAAGGATTGAGTGCTTTTTATCGCTTCGCCGATCTCTATCCCTTTTACCGAAGGGATGGAGAGCATTGCCATCCCAATGAGGCCATCAAGTCTTTTATCAAAATGGGTATAACTTCCCAATCCTGGACATACATTATCCGCATAAATTTCAATTACCCCGCCGAGCGTATCACCTAATTCCCGGGCATACTTTATCAATCCTGTTATTTCTCTTTTATCTTTTGCTGGACCTATGGATAAGACATGGGAACCGATTTTAATCCTGAATTCCTTCAGGAACAATTTGCATGCCGCGCCCGCCGCGACCCTTGCTACAGTCTCCCGGGCTGAAGCCCGTTCGCTAACATCTTGGATATCTTCAAAACCAAACTTTAAAAGACCCGGGAGGTCAGCATGACCGGGTCGGGGTATGAGCGTCTTTGTTATTCTGGAACCCCCAGAAAATTCCTCCTTTCGATAGTCCACATTCTTTATAAAAAACGCAATCGGTGCCCCGATCGTCCTGCCTCTACGGACTCCTGCCAGGAGCACTACCTTGTCCTTTTCCTGTTTCATCCGTTTGCTCCGACCCGTGCCAGATCGGCGCCGCTTCAGTTCATGATTTATAAAATTGAGATCCATTTTTATTCCAGCGGGTAACCCATCGATTATTACCAAGATCCCTGGGCCATGGGATTCACCCGCGGTGAGAATTCTAATCATTTAGTCCTCCCTTTATTGCCTCTTTCATCACCTTTAAAGGAGGCCTTTTTCCCGTCCAAATGCTGAAGGAGTGTGCAGCTTGATAGATCAGCATCTCCAACCCATTAATGGTTTTGACCTGCTTTGTTGGGATACTTGGAAAGCAGTAATTTGTATCATAAAATATGCTTCCTTTTTTCAAATGAGAGATGAGCCAAGATTGGATATCCACGGATGTAGCATTTATCACCAAATCTATCTCCTTTATTATCTCTGAAACCGCTTCAAATGGTATCGTTTTCCCACCATAACGCTGGGCAAGGGCGTATGCCTTTTCTTCTGTCCGGTTTGCGATAAATAAAGCCGCGGGTCTTGCATGGGCTACAGCATACCCGACAGCCCGAGCAACACCCCCGGCACCGATGATGAGAATTTTTTTTCTGGTGAGGTTGAGTCTATGTGCTTTGATGGATTGGATAAAACCCAAAACATCCGTATTAAATCCATACATCTGATGATTCCTGATCTTAACCACATTTACTGCGCCGATATCCTGTGCGAGGGGGCTGATCCCTTCAAGATATTTAAGAATTTCAATTTTATAGGGATTGGTAAGATTAAATCCGCAAAAGCGTAGTTTTTTCAGTATGTGGATAATCAGCCCGAAGTCATCCTCGGGAACAACCAATGGGTAATAACTACCTTCTAAGCCCAGGGCCTTAAATGCCTGATTATGGATAAGGGGCGAGAGCGTATTTTTGAGGGGATAGCCGATCACACCTGTTAAATACATCTCCGCACCTCCCTTATGAATGCCTTTAATTTTTCTGGATCCTTTTTACCGATGGAATTCTCAACCCCGGAACAGACATCCACACCGTAAGGTTTGAGCAATGCTATCGCCTCACAGACATTATCAGGGGTTAAACCTCCGGCGATGATTATCCTTCCTGGTAAGCCTTTGATCATTTGCCAATCAAAAATTTTGCCGCTCCCGGCGCCGGGATCAAAGAGGTAAGCAGATACCCGGTACCTTGCCATTTCTTTGATTAACTCTTTTATCTGGGAATCCGGATTGATCATTATGCGCTTGATTATCCTTAGTTTTTTAATCTGGGAACAATATTCTGGTGGTTCATGACCGTGGAGTTGAATGGTATCGATGCCGCTGATCTCAATGATCTGACGGAGGACCGGAAGAGGGGTATCCATAAAAACTCCTACCGCACTGATGAAGGGGGGCAAGTGTTTAATAATGTGGCGTGCCTGTCTCGGTGTAATTCTGCGCGGCGAGGGAGCGAAGATGAAACCAAGTGCATCAGCTCCAGATTCTACCGCAAGGAGTGCATCTTTGAGATTAGTAATGCCACAGATTTTGACCTTAGTATTCATCAAGATAGCCTCTCCCTTGGACAAAGAGTTTGATAAAATCGTCTTTTTTGTTCTGTTCGATGAGTGTGATCAAAAATTGGAGACTTCTCTGTAAAAGGTTGTATAATTCCTCACGGTAAGGATTGAGAAATTGGATTTCGAAATAGAGTTCGGGATTTTCATTGATGACACTTTTGCTCGTTGTCATCTGGGCATTAAAAGTGGTGCTTGCGACCCGCATCAATTCTTTAAAACTGTAACCACTATCCAGGAGATTTTTGACGAAAAAGATGTTCACAAAATGGGAGAGTCCCAAGACATAAGCGATCAAGCGGTCGTGGTCTTCAAAGGAAAGACTGATAAGCTGGACCGCGGTGTCACGGAAGAATTCCACAATCTTTTTGTTCGCCTCAGGGCAGCCACAATCACAGAGACAGATCACTTTATCGTTAAGGGTATGACAGGAAGGACCAAACATCGGGTGGATACTGGTGATTTTCAACCCATTTTCTTTTGCCTCTTTTACTACCGGAAGGATATGACTTTTCACACTCGCAATATCCACGATGATCCCCGTGTAGTTCAAATCCATGAGTTCCCGGATGATGGTGGGGATGATACTTAGGGGTGTGGCGATGAGGGCGATTGATTTTTTATTCAGGGCAGACTTTATATCCTGGTGATATTTAAAATCCTTTAGCCCGGATGGTTTTATATCCTGGATTTCAACATGATGTCCTTGATTCTGAAAGAAATAGGCAAACCAACGGCCCATAGCACCGAGGCCGCCGATGATCAGAATGTTTTCTTTCTTTCCACGGTAGCCAGAATAATGGAGACATTCCTGCTGGAATCTGGAATGTTCAATTATCTTGGTGATGAGACTTTTGATGAAAGAGGTATCCAATCTCTGCTTTTGGGCGTAGTTTATTGCATGCGCAATCACATCTTTCTCCACACTCCAATCACGCAAAGGAATGCCAGCCTGTTTTTTCAAACGACCCACTTCCTTACTGATTTCCATCCTTTTTTTGATTAAATCCAGTAATTGGCAATCAATATTTTTGATGCTTCTGCGCAGTTTTTTCAATCTCTCCATTTTAACTCCGCAATTTTTTTCTTGATATCGTTAGCCATCAAAATTGCTGTGCCCACAAGGATACCATCAAAACCTGCCTCCTGTAATTTCTTTACCTCTTCTTTATTTTTTATCCCGCTCTCACTTAAAATGTAATATCCAGATGGGATGTAGGGTTTCAAGAAGAGCGATATAGCAATATCGACTTGAAAATTATCCAGATTCCGATTATTGATGCCGATTATCTCCGTCTCGGTGGCTAATGCCTTATGAATGTCTTCCCGACTATGGACTTCTACAATGGGGGTCATGCCCAATTTTTTGACAAGTTTTACCATTCTTTTTAGTTCTTGCTCATCGAGGATGCGGGCGATAAGTAGCACTCCATCCGCACCTGCAGCACGGCTTTCATAAATTTGATACTCATCCAGAATAAAGTCCTTGCGCAGCAAGGGTAGTTTTGACACCTTTTTCAATTCGGTGATGTATTCACACTTTCCCCCAAAGAATGCTTCATTGGTTACCACTGATATCGCCTCGGCTCCTGACGTTTCGTATATCAATCCGAGTTGCACCGGGTCTAAATCTCTTTTGATGATTCCGTGTGAAGGCGATGCCTTTTTAATCTCGGCAATCAGGGCAATGGTATCTTCTTTAAAGATAATTTTGAAGTCCTGCGGATGTTCAGAATTGGTGATCGTCAATTCTGTTATGGGTTTAACCCGCTTCCGCAGGGCTATTGTCTCTTTAGTATGATCAACTATCTTTCTTAACATATCCATCGATAAACGTCCTTAATTCATTGAATTTATCCCATGCAGCCCCGGAATATACAACTTCCCGGGCTATGGCCACACCTTCTTTTAATGTTTTTGACTTTCCAGCAACATAGATTGCAGCAGCGGCATTCAGTATTGCAATATCGGTCTTGGGTCCAGAGGCACCATTTAAAACTTCTAAGAAGGCATCCCGATTATCCTGAAGATTTTTTACCTGCAGCTCATCCAGCGAGCATTTTTTGAGGCCAAAGTCTTCAGGGTTGACTTCATAGGTCACAATCTGCTGGTCCACTACTTCCCATACATAACTGCCGGTGGTGAGTGTTAATTCATCCATTCCGTCTTGTCCATGAACCACAAGGGCATGTTTGGTCCCGAGATTTACCAGGACCTTGGCAATCTTATCAAGCAATTCTTTTTTACAAACGCCGATCACCTGGTATTTGACTTGGGCGGGATTGCAGAGTGGACCGAGAATGTTGAATATCGTTCGGATACCGATTTCGCGTCTCGTTTGAGCGACATTCTTCATCGCCGGATGGAATTTCGGGGCGTAAAGAAAACCAATCCCAATTTTTTCAATGCATCTCTTGATAAGATGGTATTCCATCTCTGGGTCCAATGCTAAAGATGTAAACAAATCCGCACTCCCACAAAGGCTGGAGACCGAACGGTTACCATGTTTTGCCACAAAACAGCCTGCACCAGCCGCGATAAATGCTGCAGTCGTGGAGATGTTGAATGTCCGGGTGGCGTCGCCACCCGTTCCACAGGTATCAATCAGTCTTTCAATTGGACATTCTAATACCACCATCCTGGCGCGAAGTGCCTGGCAGAAACCCGTGATTTCTTCTACGGTTTCGCCTTTCATCCTCAAGGCAGTGATGAGGGCGCCAAGTTGAGCCGGTGTAGCATCTCCATCCATGATTTCAAGAGCGACCGCATAAGCCTCATCACTGCTTAGTGATACATTCTCAACCACCTTTTTCAGCGCCTCAGATATTTTTGTGTCTCCTTTATTGTTCATGATACCTCCAGGTTTTAAAACAAGAAAAATCACCGTTATGACAGGCAGAACCTCGTTGCCGGACCACAGCAAGCAGCGCATCCCGGTCGCAGTCCATCCTCAGTTTAATCAATTCTTGGATATTCCCTGAGGTTTCGCCCTTAAACCACAATTTCTGCCGGCTTCTTGAAAAATACCACATTCGATTCGTCTCCAATGTCTTTTTTAAGGAATCCCGATTGGAATAAGCGAGCATCAGAACAGCCCCTGATGTATCCTGAGTAATGGTGGGTATGAGTTCTTCTTTCCAATTCAATGATTCAATAAAGGCATCGGTCAGGGAGATTTTACCGGTATAGAGTGCCATGCCCAATTGCACATCAATCTCCAGGCGGGCAAGGATCTTTATCTCCTCAAGCGTCGCCACACCACCCGCGACCACAATCTTTTTATCCGTTCTTTTTCGCAGCTCTTTTATCGAGTTCAGGTCAATACCTTCCATTGTTCCTTCCCGTTCTACAAAAGTACAGAGGAATTCGTTTGTGTATGCCTCCAATTCTTTTAAGACATCAAACAGCTGAATACCTGTTTTCTTTTGCCACCCATTGATCACAATTTCATTTTTAAAGGTATCAAGGGCAATGACTATTCGTTCCGGTCCAATTTCTTTTTTCAGTTCATTAAGAAATTCATGATTTATTTCTCTATTTTTGAATACCTGAGACCCGATGATGATTTTGTGGGCACCCTGCGCAATAAGTTTTTTTGCTTTCATTATCGTCCGGATACCACCGCCCACGCGGCAATCCGCAATCTTAAGCAAATCTTCAATGAGTTCCATGTTCTCTCCCCTTCCCAGGGCAGCATCCAGATCAATAATTGCAATCTCATTATAGCGGTGGAAATTACGCGCAAGGGAGAAAGGGTCATCATACTCAAGGATCTTTTTCTTCCCCTGTCTTAACTGAACTACTCTTTTACCCATCAGATCAATCGAAGGAATCACCATCTTACACTTACCCCCTTTCTTTTTAAATAACTTTTTATCCTCTGGATAGTGAGTTTTTTGTAATGGAGTGCCGAGGCGAGAAGCACGGCATCAGCCTTGCCATATTTTATAACCTGATAGATCTGGGTCAAATTACCCGCACCTCCGGAGGCGATCACCGGGATTTTTATCTGAGAACTTATCGACCTTGTTAATTCAATATCATAGCCCAATTGGGTACCATCCCGATCTATAGAGTTTAATAGAATTTCACCGGCACCAAGATGTGCGCATAACCTTGCCCATTTTATGGCGTCCCAACCGGAATCGATCCGGCCGCCATGGGTAAAGCAATGCCAGGTTTTTTTGGCCCTCTTGGCATCGATGGAAACGACGATACACTGGGAACCGAATAATTCTGCGCCCATTTTTATCAAATCAGGGTTTCTTAGTGCGGCGGTGCATATCGCAATCTTATCTGCTCCGGCATGGAGTAGATTTCGCATATCCTCCACAGTTCTTATCCCACCACCGACGCAGAATGGTATGAATACATTCTTTGCCACCTTTTCTACAACCCTGAGCATCGTTTTTCTCTTTTCAACCGAGGCGGTCACATCAAGAAAGATTAACTCATCGGCACCAAGATCATTGTAATACTTAGCAAGGTCTACAGGATCTCCGGCGTATTTTAAATCCATAAATTGTCTTCCTTTCACAACTTTTCCTTTATCCACATCGAGACAGGGAATGATTCTTATGGTCAGCATCTTATCACCCAGTTTTTTAATAGCCTTAAACCTTCTTCACCGCTCTTTTCGGGATGAAACTGGACTCCATAAATATTCCCGCTGGCGATGATTGAAGGATACGCTATTCCGTATTCAGTAATGCCCACAATCGATTCATTTCGGTGAGTTGTAACATAATAGCTATGGAGAAAGTAGAAGAAAGGCTCTTCTCTGGCAGCATCGATGATATTTGATTTTCTTATCACTTTAACCCGGTTCCAACCGATCTGGGGGATTTTATAGTTTTGAAATCTTTTGATGCGACCCGGCAGGATACCAAAGCCTTTTACTCCCGGCGACTCTTCGCTCGACTCAAACAACAATTGCATTCCCAGACAGATCCCCAGAAATGGTCGGTTGGCAAGGAGATAATCATTGAGGGCATCAAAGAGTCCTGAAGTTTTTAATCGTTCAACCGCGAAGCCGAAAGCACCCACCCCTGGGAGGATGATTCTATCAGCGGATTTGATAGCACCAGGCTTTTTGATAAAACGAGTTGGGAATCCGAGATACTCAAGGGCATTTTTAACCGAGTGCAGATTTCCCGCACCATAATCAATGATTCCGATCATAAAATCCCCTTTGTGCTGGGCACTGCCCGGATGTTTCCTTTTGTACATGCACCCTTTAGTGCCCGGGCGAATGCCTTAAAGATGGCTTCAATCTTATGGTGGTCAGACCTTCCCGAGAGCAATTCAATATGGAGAGAACAGGGACAACCGGTTACAAAGCCTGCAAAGAAGTCTTCGGTGGTATCCACTTCAAAATCGCCAAGCTTTTTATTACGGAAATTTGCCGCAAACCTTAAAAAACTCCTGCCCGAAAGATCCAATGCCACTAATGCCAAGGCTTCATCCATCGGATGGATAAAGAAGCCTGCACGCCTGATCCCCTTTTTATTCCCCAGTGCTTCGCTCAAGGCAAGCCCCAGACACAAGCCGGTATCTTCTACAATATGGTGTTGGTCCACATGTGAATTACCATTTATCTGGGCTATGATGTCAAATCCACTGTGCTGACTTATCGTTTCCAGCATGTGCGTCAAAAAGCCAATCGGAGAAGTGATATCATACCGACCTTTGCCCTCGATCGTTAACTTCAGAACGATTTGGGTTTCGCGAGTCTTTCTTTTTATTTGGGATTTACGCATTCAACCCTCCAATGATTTTGCCTAATTCGGCTAAAAAAGTGCTATTTTCATCATGCCTGCCCACGGTAACCCGGAGCATATTTTTTAACTCAGGATGACTGAATTTGCGGACCAATATTCCTTTTTCATACAATCTTCGGAAGACCATATCTGCAGAAAGTCCCTGGAGTACGAACAAGATAAAATTGGCACGAGAGGGAATCGGTTTGATCCCCGGGATATTTTTTAACCCTTCAAAGAGGAATGTACGTTCTGATATTATCATTCTTACCGTTTCATCAATCAAATTTTTCCGGTGTAATAAGCAACTCGCGACCAGAATCGGAAATGTGCCAACCGAAAAAGGTAGTTTTGCCTTAACGATCTGTTTTGCCACATCTGGGTGGGCAAGGAGATAGCCCAGCCGAATGCCAGCGAGGCCAAAGGCTTTGGAAAAAGTTCGTAGAATCAAAAGATTAGGGTATTTAAGAGTTAAACGCTGAGCGGTTTGTCCATGGAATTCATAATAGGCTTCATCTACTACAATCATACACTGTCTAACACTGGCAAGGTTTGCTATTTGTTCAAGCTCAAGCGTCGTTCCTGTAGGATTGTTGGGAGTTGCAAGATATAAGACCTTGGACTGGTGTGCATTTCGCAACAGCCGACCAATATTGAATGAAAAATCCTTTCTTAGTCGCACTTCACGCAATTTCAACTGCAAAATTTTTGCAAGATACGGATAGAGGGCAAAACCTGGTCGCACCACAGTGACACTGTCACCCTTATTGCAGGTTGCCAGCATACTGGCAAGGATCAATTCATTAGACCCGTTACCAATGACAATCCCTTCTGGAGGATGCTGTGTATAATCAGCCAGTGCCTTTATTAAATCCGTGGGATCTTCAGGCGGATAACGGTTCCATGAGACTCTTTCCATTTGCTCGAGTATTTCTTTTTTGCATTCCTCGGGTATATCATAAGGCGATTCGTTCTGATTTAGTTTTATCAACGCCTCCTGCGGAACTTCGTAAGGGGGGAGCTTAATTATAACTTTTTTGAGATTGATCATACTACCACCTTTCGGAATTCGTATTCCAATATGTCAGTTGCCCCGAGTCTCTTTAATTGGGGAATGAGTTTTATTACCTCATTCTTCCGCACTGCCACTTTCACTGCGAATCCTTTTTCACCATATAACGGCGCCACAGTGGGAGCGCGCATACAAGGCAGAATTTTTACAATCCGGTCAAACTTCTCCTTGGGCACATTCATCTCCAACATCACCCGTTCCCGCGCATCAAGGACAGCCTGAAAGAGCATCTTCAATTCTTCAATTTTATTTTTCTTCCAGGGATCATTAAGGGCATTTCGGGATGCAATAAACCGGGTGGTGGAATCCATGAGTATTTTATAGATCTTTAAATTATGCTCCTTTAACGTCGTGCCGGTGGCGGTATTATCAATGATCATATCAGCATCTTCGGGCGGGAAGACTTCAGTTGCCCCATAGGTGCGGAGGAATTTATATTCAAATCCCTCTTTTCTCAGGAATTCTTTTGTCAATCTTTCATACTCGGAGGCGACGATAATTTTTCTTCGGCGTAACACCTTCACATCCATTTCCTCGGGGATTGCTGCAACAATCCGGACCGGGTCTAATTTTAAGTCAAGCACCTCAATAACCTCTGCTGCCGATTCTACCACCCAATCTTTGCCGGTGAAGCCAGCATCGTGGGCTCCGATTTCAATCAGGTCCGGAATATTTTGGGGTCTTAATATTTTTATCTGGATTTCCGGGTCATTCACAAATGGTCGATATATCCGTTCATCGGTTTTTATCTGAATGCCGGCATCAGAGAAGAGCCTCACCACATTCTCAAAGATGCTGCCCTTAGGGATGACCAATTTCAATCTTTTCAATCGTACCTCCTTTTTCTGTCATAAAGCTTAAATTCTATTTTTTTTGCTTTTTTAGAATTTAGGGTTGTCTATGAGGGAAAAAGATGTGGCACTTCCGGGACCAAAAAGGATTATGACCCTTATTGGGCCCGGAAGTGCCAATACCAGTAGTGGTTAAAGGAGAATGTGGGGTGGTTGTGGTTAAGATTTAAAGAAGTGACCTTTGCCCGAGTTGGGCAATCGTTATCTATTCCGATGTGCTGCAAAATCTTAACCACGGAAGAATTATATCTAAAAATTCTTTTTCGTCAAGAGGTAAAATGTCTGAGTCCTCTCCATTATCTTGTGAAAGAACAATAAACTCATGGGCAAGATTTGTAAGGGTAATCAATGATTTAGCGTTGGAATTTTTGTAAGGCAAGACTCTAGCCTTGCATAAATAAAAAATGCCAACCTGAAATTCTTGGGTGGTAACCGATAAAATGGTAGGCGCAGGCTTTAGCCTGCGGATAAATTTTTTTAAATCCCAAAGTACTTCGCACCCTGAAGGGTGCGGCTACTCTAATAATCCAGTGCACATAAAAAATAATTTGACAAAAAATGGAGAGAACTCAAATAGAATGTGGTGATAGCGAAATCAGATTTTCGATATTTGTTAGATCGATCCGCCCGATGCAGGCCTTTGATTCCTTACCTCAGATAACTCCCGGCATTGATATCAATAGTGCAGCCAGTGGCGTGATCCATAAAGCCACTGGCGAGGAAGAGCACTGCAGGTGCTACATCCTCAGGTCGGGTTAGTTGATTCAAAGCAAGGCTTTCAATTATCCTTTTGCAACCAAATTTCTTTATATACCCATTGATCATCCGAGTTTTTACAAACCCTGGGGCGATGACAAAACACTTGATATTATCTTTGCCGTATTCTTTTGCGATCGTTCGGCTTAAAGTAACGACTCCGCCCTTTGCTGCACCATAAGCCCAGTGGTCTTTATCCTCACCACGAAATGCCGCACGTGAAGCGATATTTATTATTCTACCCCCACCAGATTTTTGGAAGTATTTCACAGCTTCCCGGCATAAAACAGCCACAGAGGTGAGATTAATGGCGATGGTCTCTTCCCAGTCCCGTAACCATCTTTTGATATTCCGGTCGAGTGGTGAAGATTTATATATTCCGGCATTATTCACCAAAGTATCCAGCCGTTCGTATTCTTGCAAAACTTCTTTAATCAAATTCCTGCACTCTTCGGGTTGCGAAAGGTCGGCATAAAATATCTTTGAATTGTTTCCGACTTCACGGGCAAGGGCGAGTGCCTTTTTCCTATTTTTGTGATAATGGATTGCAATCGTAGCGCCGGCGGCGCCGAGAAATTTGACGATCGTTGAACCAATCCCCCCGGTGGCACCGGTGACAAGAATGACATTCTTGCTCAAGTCTAACCGCATGGGATGATTATAATCAGATTTTTTTTGTAATCAAGTTTGCAAGAATATTCACAAAAAGGCTCAATGGTTGACATAGATTACAAATTAAATATAATAAATTGTATGCGCTGTGAAACTTTATCTAAGATGCCGGTCCTTTTCCTAATGATTATCAGCTGTGGTGTGCCGCCTAAGGAGCGGGCTCTAACCATCTTGAGAGAAGGGATAAAAGATAAATCGGAAATAGTCCAGGTGAATGCGGCAAAAGCCCTGATTGAGGTTGGTGATAAAGAGGGATACGAAGTTATCTATAAAATTTTAAAGAGTGAAAGTAAAGACGCCCGGGTGGCGGCGCTGGTTGCCCTTTATTCTTTAAAAGAAAACCAATTTTCTCCTTTGATACTTAAATTGACCGGTGATTCTGATCCACTGGTGAAAGCTGAGGCCTACCATCTTATCACATTGAGTAATGATACTGCCTATTATCAAGTTCTCCTTCAGGGTATTAACGATCGGATTGCCAGGATTCGGAGATACTCCTACCAGGGATTGGGTAATTTCAGAGATATTAAAAATATTGTGGGTGGACTCAGGGATCCAGATCCCCTGGTCCGGATCATCGCAGCAAAAACCTTAGGATTGTTGGGAAATAAGGAGGCGAAGAATTTTATAAAAAATGAAATGGATTACAAAAATCCAAACATTGAGATCTGGTCCCAGGCACTCCTTGCCCTCGGAGAATTGAAAGATACATCGGCAATTCCATATATCAAAGAATTATTCACTGATACCCCTTATGAATTACGCATCGCCGCAGCCGAGGCCTTGCTTTTGTTGAACGATAAAACAGGTGTTGAAGTTTTGATTTCCGCCCTTCAGTCTCCAGACCCTTTTGTCCGGACACGGGCTGTGGAAACGATCGAAAAATTTCCACTTCCTGATTTCTACGAACCCTTGAAGGAGGCATGCCGGGATGAATATATAAATGTCTCGATCAGCGCAATAAATGCCTTAGTGAAGTATCAAAAAAAAGAGAATTTAAAACTCTTTGCGGAATTGCTTTCCGCCTCAAATCCCTTAGTGAGGATTGCTGCAGCAAGTGCCTATCTCAGGAGTTTGTAAAATGGGTTTAAAGTTATACAATACCCTCTCCCAGCGACTTGAGGAATTTAGACCAATCGATGATCAGGTGCGGATCTATTCCTGCGGTTTGACGGTCCAGGGGCCACCCCATGTGGGCCATATTCGGGCCGCAATCACCCGTGATATTCTGCGCCGCTGGCTGGAATTCCTCGGCTATAAGGTAAAATCAATTGAGAACTTCACGGATGTGGATGATAAAATCATTGCCCGGCAGTATGAATTGAACTCGGACTGGCGCATAATTGCCGAAGAGAATATCCAAAAATATCTCCAGATTTGCGACTATTTGAATATTCTAAAACCCCATCACTACCCGCGGGCTTCCCAGCATATTGAGGAGATCATTGAATTGATCCAGCGTCTTTTCGATAAAGGATTGGCCTATGAGAAGGGAGGCGATGTCTATTACCGGGTCCGCAATTTCCCAGGCTATGGGAAACTTTCTAAAAAGAGTATTGATGAACTCGAGGTGGGAGCACGGATTGAACCTACCGAATTAAAAGAAGATCCATTAGACTTTGCCTTATGGAAATCTGCAAAACCTCAAGAGCCCTACTGGGTGAGTCCTTGGGGTAAAGGCCGGCCCGGCTGGCATATCGAATGTTCAGCAATGTCCATGCATTATCTGGGCGAGACATTTGATATCCATACCGGAGGTGCGGATTTAATATTTCCACACCATGAGAATGAAATTGCACAGTCTGAAGGTGCCACCGGCAAAGAATTCGTCCATTACTGGCTACACAACGGGATGGTGAACATCACCGGGGAGAAGATGTCAAAGTCAACAGGAAGATATTTTCTGATGGAAGATATTATCAAAGATTATTCCGCAAATGTGATCCGGCTATTTTTATTAAAAACCCATTACCGGAGCCCGATAGAGTTTGCTAAAGAAAGATTAGACGAAGCAAAATCCGCCTATGCGCGGATAGAGAATTTTCTCATCCGCTTCCCCAAGCGACGCAACGGAGTAAAATATCAAGCCCTTGAGGAATTCGTGGAGGCACTTAATGACGATCTGAATACCCCAAAGGCACTGGGGATAATATTCGATTTAGTCCGCAAGGGCTACGAAACCAATGAACCGGACATCGCCGAAAGTGTCCGCCATTATCTTAAGATTTTGGGGTTCCGGGAAGAAAAAAATCGGAGTGAAGATGCATTGATACCCAAGCTTATTGAACTGGTATTGGATGTGAGAAGTCAATTACGCCAGAATAAGCATTATAGTCTAGCTGATGAAATAAGGAATAAGATGAAAGAATTGGGAATAATAATAGACGACCAGAAAGACCAGAGTATCTATAGATGGGAGGTGAAATGATACAGGTAACGCAATTGAGAAGAGGTATGCTCATAAAACTTGAAAATGAACCATTTGTGGTTTTGTCTGTAACCCATATCACACCTGGGAACTGGCGGGGCATGGTAGTATGTAAGATTCGGAGTTTGACCTCCGGTTTATCAAAAGAGATAAGATTCCGTTCAACGGACCGGGTTGAAGAGGCGGATGTTGAGGAACAGGAGATGGAGTATATCTACTACGATGACGGGAAGTATTATTTTATGGACCTGGAGACTTATGAACAGATACCGCTGGACCAGGAACTCCTTGGTGAAAGCGCAAAATTATTAACCCCCAATACCAGGGTAAAAGTTCAATTTTTTGAAGGCAAGCCATTCGGTGTCATTCTTCCCAAGACGGTCGTTTTAAAAGTGATTGAAACCCAGGCATATATTAAGGATGCCACAGCCCAGGCACAATCAAAACCGGCAGTTCTTGAAGGCGGTTTCAAATGTCAGGTTCCACCATTTATTGAAGTAGGTGACCTGATAAAGATTGATACCGAGACCGGAGAGTACCTGGAGAGGGTGTAGGAGGTCTTATGGCTGATGAGTTAAGTGAAGAGGTAAGAAAAATTGCCGAAAAAATTCCGGGGTGTCTTTATACCAGTCTGGTCGGATATGATGGTATTTCCGTAGCCCAGCACATCATTGAAGCCAACTTTGATGTCAGTCTTTATGATGCCGAGATATCCTCATTGCTCTTGACATCAAAAGAGATAAAAAATAATCTCCAACTCGGGGCGGAGACTGAGTTGATCTGGTTGACCCAGAGGGCATTCTTTATTATCCAACCAGTGGGTGAGGATTATTTTATCTATGCCTGCTTAAAACCCACTGGTTCCAACCCAGGGGTGGCACGTATTGAAATAAACAAAGCCAAGCCCAGGCTGCTGGAGATCATATATCCGAAGCCAAATCCTTAGGAGGGATTATAAATTAAAGCGCTGGGTATAAAAATCCTGCTGGCGGTTGTTGCTGGTATAATCTTTGAAGCACTATTCAATCCCGGGATAATTGGCTATATAATCGGGCTGTTAAGTGCCGCAATTTTGTTGTTTTTATCCCCAAAAGCCCTTTTCCTTTTTATTTTTCTTCTTGCAGGCGTAAACACCCACTATAAAAAAACAGGGATGGATGGCAATTTGAACCGAGAAGGTATTTATCAGGGCGTGGTATTGGAAGAAGATCAAATCGGTGAGGTGACAAAATTAAGATTGCAGATAAAAAGGGTGATCGTCGACGAAGATACTATTCCTTATTTCCTAGACGCTGAGCACTATACCTATCAGCAGGATTATTTTTTAGGCAAGACTGTGACAATCAAGGGGAGAATTTCACTAAAAGAGAAACCCCACAAAAGGATTATTTTGAAGGGCAGTATTATCAACCAAGATTATTCTTTGAGTTTCGTGGGCCGGTTATTTAATGAAGTGTATGCTCATATCATCAGGACCATTCACAGGGGCCTGGATCAAGAAAATATTCCGGTGGCGCAGGGTTTGATTCTGGGCGGGAGCCACCGCCTGAGTCCCAAAGAGAAAGATATCTTTGTGCGGGCTGGGGTGCTACACATTCTTGCCGTATCCGGATTGCATATCGGATTTGTCATTGCCTTTCTTGGGATGTTGCTTTTGCCATTTCCGATAACACCAAGAATAAAATTTGTGGTAATAATGGCGTGCTTATTGATTTACGCGGGTATCACCGGTTTTCGGCCCAATGTTTTGAGGGCTTCGCTCATGGCATTTCTTCTTGGTATCAGCTTACTTTTGCAACGCCAGGTGGATACTATGCATGTGGTTAATATGAGTGCCTTAATTCTTTTATTATTAAATCCCCTCATCCTTTTTGACCCCAGTGCCCAACTTTCATTTGCAGCCGTTTATGGTATCGTATATCTACTACCCTATTTTAATGAGCATCTGCTGAAGGGGATCAAATCCTCAATGCTCAAATTAGTTCTTGGAGCAATGGCTACTTCCTTCTCTGCCCAGCTCTTTGTTGCGCCCTTTTTGATACATTATTTTCAAAGATTGCCCACTTTGGCAATACTTTCCAATGTATTGATTGTACCTTTGGCTTCAGTGGTTGTATACCTATTATTCATGATGATTATCGCTTCTTTGATATCAAAATCTGCAATATCAATTTTTGCATTTTTTGCAAATCAGGCAATATTCCTGCTTAAAGAATTGGCGAGATTTTTTGCCCAAGTCCCTTTTTCCTCGATAGGTTTGAGCATCCCACCCCTTTTCCTCCTTCTTTTCTTTTTTATTTTTGTACGAAAGACACGAAAATGGGCACTATTCGGGCTGGGGATAGTTGCGATAATATTTTCCATCTTTCCGGACCATTCCATAAAGATGACCGCTAATAATGCCCTGATTACCCTGCCCGGTGGCGAGACGATATTGATCTGTAAGAGCAAAAAGGATTGGGCGGCAAATTTAAAAATTACTGAGGTGGACTACTTGATCGCAGATCAGCGGACGATGAATTGCCGCAAAGAATTCATTCCCCTACCCCCGGCTTATCATATCAAGGAGATACAAATCGCAGAGCACCGGATAAAAATTGATGGCGGAATTTCTATCTTCTGGCATGATAGAGAATTTAAGCTTCCGGATGAAATTTTGGGAGATAGCATGGTCATTGTAACTTTGGGGAAAAAGGGTATTTACAGTTTTGTATCATCTTTTGACTCAATATTTGATGAATTTCTCATAACCCTGAAAACCCTCTGGGGTCAGATCCAGGTCAATATATAGCGAGTGCATTATTGCCTTCCGGAAAGGATAAATAAGCTTTTCGTTGACTTTTTATCTATATTAAATAAACTTCACCATGATCAATCTCCTGAAAAAAAGGGGCCTCCTTTTTTTGGCTTTATCCAACGGCACATCTCAGTTAGGCGACCGCTTGACCCATATGGTCATCATCACCTTAATCGGCACCCAATATCCGGGAAAGATTTCCGCTTTCAGCGAATTTGCTGTCACTTTCTCTCTTCCTGTATTAATTCTTGCACCATTTGTGGGAGTGATTGTGGACCATTGGAACAAGCAAACGATAATGTTTCGTTGTCATCTGATGCAGACAATATTGATAATGTTAACACCCAGTTTTGTTGTTTTATTTCATAGCTTGATTCCGATATGGGTCCTCGTTTTTACATTTTTTGCCCTGGATGTATTTAATAATACAGCAAAAAATGCGGTAGTTCCTGATTTGGTGAATTATGATGAACTCGTTTCTGCAAACTCTCTTATTATCACCATCGCCCGAATTGCTACCTTCCTGGGGATGGTAGGGGGTGGTTACTTGATTAAATGGGTAGGCTGGCGTCTGGGGTTTTATTTAGATGCAAGCACCCATCTTATCGCAGGATTGTTGGTTCTGGGCATGGGCGCCCGGGCATTATTTGAACCGGCAGTGCGCATAGAGCACAACTGGAAAAAGAAATTAAATGAGGCTTATAGGTATTTTCTCCAAGATATGAAAGAACTCTTCAAACTTCTCCTTAGCGACCGAGTGGTTCTTTTTGTGATGATTTCGGTATTCGTGTTACCCTTTGCCGCGGCTATAGCCTATACAGTCCTAATCTATTTGATCCAGCAGACATTCAATATGGGGACACCAGGTGTGGGCTGGCTAGGCGGGATAATCGGTATCGGGATGCTGCTAGGAGGCATTCTGATGGGATTTCTGGGGCGGCGTTTTAATCGTCCATTGATCATAATTGGGAGTATGGGATTGCTCTCATTATTTTTCCTCTTCGGTCCTTTTTTTATAAATCCTCTTTCCATGTATGTGATTGCGTTAATCTCGGGTATGGTTTTTTCCTTTGTTGGTATTGCTCAGGATACGATCCTCCAGGAGGATGTGCTGAAATCGGTGCGCGGTAGGATCTTTGCCACAAAAGAATTTATCATCAATTTGACCTTTCTGCTCTGTGCCTTGGGGATTGGTTTGCTTTCTAAAATCTTAGCACCATTCGCTATTCTACGTCTCACCGGTGTCATCATTATCTGCTTGACAATCCTGGCACTATTGATTATTAACACCATTCCGGCTGAGGCACGGAAAAAGTTATAGAACACTTTACAAGACCCGAAATGTTGGTATAATTGACTTATGTTTATAAAGGGAAAAAGAGTCATCAAAGAAAAAAAGATAGCGGTGCTCAATCCTTATAATAATCAGGTGATTGAGGAAGTAGGTTTGAGTACCGAGAAGGATGTTGCTGAGGCAATCGAGATTGCACAGGAAGGATACCGGATATTAAAAAATATGCCAGCAGGAGAGAGAGCAAGGATTTTGGAGAAGGCAGCTCAAATCATTGCGGAAAAAAGAGAAGATTTTGCGCGGACCATATGTCAGGAAGTGGGAAAAACAATAAATGAGGCAAGGATAGAGGTAGATCGGGCGATAAATACTCTTCGTCTCTCCAGTATTGCAGCCCTGAGTTTAAAAGGTGAAACCGTGCGTATGGACCTCACCGGTGCTACAAAGAAAATGGGTTTTTACCTTCGGGTACCCTTAGGTATCGTCCTTGCTATTTCACCATTTAACTTTCCTTTAAATTTGAGCTGCCATAAGATTGGCCCAGCAATTGCGGCTGGAAATGCAGTGATTCACAAACCAGCAACCAAGACTCCCCTTTCGGGATTGATGCTTGCTGAAGCCCTTGTAACCGCAGGGCTACCCGACAAGGGAATTTCAGTGCTTGTCGGTCCGGGTTCTACGGTGGGGATGGCATTGGTCCGGGCACCCCAGATAAGAAAAGTAAGTTTCACTGGTTCGCTGGAAGTAGGTGAAATGATCATGGCAAATTGTGGGATGAAAAAAGTCACAATGGAATTGGGTTCCAATTCCGCGGTCGTTGTATTCAAAGATGCCCCATTGAAATTGGTCGCAAAGAAGATTCGTAAAGGTGGTTATACCCTTGCCGGACAGGTCTGCATCTCAGTCCAACGGGTCTATGTGGAGGAAGAAATTGCGGATGAATTTTTGAGGGAATTATCCATGGAAGTCGGACAGATAAAATATGGCGATCCGCTCCTTGAAGATACGGAAATGGGTCCGATGATTGATGAAGCCGCACTGAAAAAGGCTGAAGAGTTTGTTGAGGATGCCAAGAAACACAGAGGAATTTTGATTTTGGGGGGTTCAAGGAAGGGGACGATTTTCTTGCCCACGATCATCTTTGATGTGGCAGAAGAAGCAAAGATCATTCAAGAAGAGGCTTTCGCACCGATGGTCGCGGTGAACAAGTTTAAAACCTTGGAGGAAGTTATCGCCAAGGTGAATAATACTAAATATGGATTACAAACCGGGATATTCACCCGGGACATAACGCGTGCTTTGCAATGTGCTCAGGAGATTGAATCCGGAGGGGTTCTGATCAATGAGATACCAACCTTCCGGGTGGATAATATGCCTTATGGTGGGATGAAAGGAAGCGGTTTAGGAAGAGAGGGTCCGGAATTTGCGATAAAAGAAATGACTGAAGAAAAGTTGATTATCTTTGATGAACTCGAAGAAAAGTAGAATTGTTTGAATATCTAAAAAACTGGTTGATAAAAATCGAGACGGACTACGGAGTCAATCCTGTGGTATTCGCTGTGATTTATTTCGGTGGCGCACCTTTTTTCTGGTGGGCGATCTACAAAATCATTAAAGGATTGAAGAATAAAAATTTTAATCAGGTGCGGGTATTCGGGATAGTCCTGGGGTGTACAACAATCGCGCCCTTTTGCTATGTGGCACTCTTTGGACATGATGTTCCGTACTGGTTCTGGTTATTCGCCGGGGTGATCATCGTTTATACCCTTTATTCTGTGTTGCGGAAGGTCCACAAGACTCGTTCGTAGAGGTTTCAGCACTCGGTCGATTTATGATCAAGCATCTTGACGAATTGAAGGTTGAGGGCATGGGAGGTGTTTTTTGCCTTTATACGTCCGGTAAGTTTTCTTTTCAAAACATAAAGGTCGCCTAAGAAATCGAGAATCTTATGCCGCACCGGTTCATCATCAAAGCGGAGGGGTTCGTGCGCATAAATGCCCTGGGCAGTTATTCCAATACCGTAGGGCGGTAGTTTTTTTAAGCGCGGATCCGATTCAGTGGTAAAGACGAATGTCCGGGCTGGTGCGATTTCTTTTATGTAATTTTCCCGGTTGATAGTAAGGGCAAGTTTTTGGGTGCCGATATATGGATGTTCCAGTTCCATCTCCACAAACAAAACATCCCCATCCATCGGCTCATATAGGATATATGAATTTTCTCCTTTTACCAAAATCTTTGTATTCACTTTTAACCGTGGAGGTGGACTTTCAGGATAGTGGGCTAATATCTTCACAAACTCCTGACTTGAGCCATCAAAGAATGGAACTTCCTTGCCAAAAACATCGATTTGGATATTGAAAATACCTAAGCCGTTAAGGGCTGATAATAGATGTTCCACCACCATCAAATTTTTGCCCATGACAAGGGTATGATTTTCCACCTGGATGTTTTCTAAACTGAGTGGTATTGAAACATAACTGTTATCATTCCACATATTTATCTTTAACCGCCTCCCAGAGCTGAACTCCAATCGGCTCCTACCGCCGAAAAGGCCCATGCCTTCTATGGAGTTCTTTCTCATAATCAGATATCTTTATACAGCCGGGCCAAGGCTTTCAGAACTGCATAATGTTCCCGGGCAGGTATACCTGAATACTTCTTATGCGCTGCCAAATTGGAAAATACTCCACTTTTGGCATAGATTACAACATTATCGCCCACTACCAAGTGGTCACTTATCCCACTTTGGCCGCAGATTATCACATTGTCGCCGATCTGCGTTGACCCTGCAATGCCGCTCTGACCCATGATGAGGCAATTTTTCCCGATACGCACATTGTGTGCGATATGAACCAGATTGTCAATCTTTGTTCCTGACCCAATTATGGTTTTACCAAGCGTCCCTCGATCAACACAAACATTGCTGCCGATCTCAACATAATCTTCAATCACGACATTTCCAATATGGGGTATGCGTCGGTATCTTTTGAATCGGACATAGCCAAAACCCTCTTTTCCGATCACGGAATTGGCACCGATGGTGACATAATCGCCAATCTGGGTGTTACGGTAGATAACCACATTGGGCTCGATGGTGCAAAAATCACCAATTACTACATTTTCATCGATCCAGACATTGCTTCCAATATAGCTGCCCTGGCCAATCTTTGCCCCTTTTTTAATCACAGCATGCTCGCCCACGGTGCTGGATTTAGCAATTTTAACACCGGCTTCAATGCAGGCAGTCGGAGAAAGGCCAGGTTTTTTACGGGTGTTGGTAATCTTTTTTAAAAGATGATACATTGCCTTCCGGCAATCCTTTACGACCACGCAATTCTTTCCTGGAATACTCACTTCGGCAATCACCGCTCCGGCTTTGGTTTTTAATTTTTCATTAAATAGAAAAGTCAGTGCTTTGCTGTCAGCCTCTTCCGGAGGTAGAATATTTTTGATTTCAATGTCATCGCCATACAATCTACCGTGAACAATCCGAGCAATTTCTCTTAGTCGCATATTTTATGCTATCCATTCAGTATGGCGATGTCAAGGTTTTAAGTTAAGATGGAATAAAACTTTCACAATATGCACACTTTTTGCAAAAAGCAGCCGATTACTACAATGTAACAAAGAAAGGGGTGGAATTCACCCGTTATTTTGTTTCTTTTCATTCAGGGGTGACCTTTTAAAATGTTGAAAAGCTGGAGAGGAATCGGGTTGTCAAGTTGAGTACTCCTAAGTTTTTCTCCTCCCCTTTGATGTGGGAAGAAAAAGGTGGGGTGATAAAGTGCGAAATAACATGTGATTTAAAAACATTTATCCACAGGCTAAAGCCTGCGCCTACCATTTTACCGGTTACCAGCCGAGAGAAAATCGCTAAAGCTTGCCCTACAAAAATATCCAACGCTAAATCGTTAATTACCCTTACAAATCTTGCCCAGGAGTTTCATCATTCCCTCACAAGATTTAAAAAAATATGGAGAGGATTCAGGTTGTCAAGCTGAGTACTCCTCACTTTTTCCTCCCCCTTTGATGGGGGAGGATTAAGGTGGGGGTGATAAAAATGGATTTGTCTCTTGATTCTTTTTCAATTTGTTTTAAAATCATGGCGGAGGCCATGATGAAAA
>JBDRWD010000015.1 GCA_039802205.1 candidate division WOR-3 bacterium | reverse complement strand
AATCAAGGTATCTCCTTTCTGATTCAATTCTGAGCGTGGTTTGAGCCACGCCTGGGGACATTTTACCTTTGAAGTTAAAGGTGACATTTTCGCTTTGAAACGACACAAGTAAACAATGCGCTTGACAACACTTTTATTTTATAGATAATTAAGATATGAAGCCAGAAATCTACCGGAAATTTCAAAAAGGAGTGCCTTTTTGAATAATTTAGACAAAAAACGCCTGACTGACGAAACGAACCCGACGAAGACTTTGGATGTATCTTTAAGGTCGGGTGAAGAACAGGCTTACGCCTTATTCGCGGTGGCTAACGAATATTACGCTATTGACCTTGATGCCATCTTTGAAATTCTTCATGATTTTACAATTGTCCCTGCTACCCATCTTCCGGATATTTATGCCGGTATTGTAAGATTGAGAAATGAAACCATTCCAGTGGTACACCTGCGCCGTTTATTAAATCTTCCAGCAGAAGAAATCAATTATCCAGTATGCCTTATTCTCCAATCCTCGGGGCAGAAAATTGGTTACCTGATAGATTCAGATATTGAGATAATCAAATCTTCGGAATGCCAGTTTTTCCCTTTGCCCGATTCTTTCACATCCCAGGAGCAAAAATTCCTGGAAGGGATAATCTCCTACAAAGACCGATTGTTTGGTATTATAAAATTAGATATGGCACTCAAAACCCTCACCGAACGGAGGTAGGATAATGAGAATAAATAAATTTTCAATGGCTTTATTGTGTTTTCTTTTCCAGTGCCTGGTTTTTTACCCGGTAGCCCGTAAATTGACGATGCTTAAGGAAAGTTATCTAATCTTTTTAGTCTTTGCCCTGGCGATTCTTGGCTACCAATTGTTAACGGGGTGTAAACTCTCCCCTCGTGGGCTTTTCCAGCTATTTTCACTAGTTACATTGCTGATTTTTCTCATCTCGGGTGTATTTTTTACCCCTTCTTTAGCATTATTCATTCAGTTTCTGACTTGGGGTATCAGCACCGGGATGCTCAGCGGGCTCTTCCCTTATTACTGTAAAAAAATCCTCTCATTGGGAGTAAAAGAAAACCAGTATCCCTTTTTCATAGAATCCCTGATTTCAATCTTTGCCGTCAATGCCTACACCATTGGTCTTCTGTTCTCCAATCCTTCCTTCCCGTTCTGGTACATTTTCATAGGTGCATTTGTTATCTCTTTAATCCTAAGTTTTGTCCTCATCAATTCAGTCAATGCAGTAATCCAACAGTCACTTCAGGATATAACCGAGGACCGCCCGGCACTTGGTTACATAAACGCACTGGTTTCTCTAAAAAATTTCTACGAAGTATGTCAAACATTCTTTGCCCGCACCCGAAGTTCAATAGGGGAAATAGAAAACCTGAGCAAAGAAATCCGCAATTCTGCCGAGGATCTCTCTTCGGCATCTGAAGAGATGAATGCTTCACTACAAGAGGTTTCTTCAACCATTCAGCACATCGCCAAGGGTGCTCAGGACCAGTCCGATGCCATCACCGCGATTGCCCGTTCCATTGAGGAACTGGACAATCTCACAACTTCAATCTCCTCCCAGGTAAAAATGGCGAATGTTTCAGCACGCCGTACTACAGAATCGGCAAAAAAAGGGATGGAATTTACCACCCAGCAAGCCCGCGTTCTCAAAGAAATCTTTGACCAGACCAGGGATATTGAAGAAAAAATGGCGAAACTCCGCGACCAAGCGACGGAGATCAAAAAGGTTGTAGATATCATCCAAGGTATAACTGAGCAGACAGATCTTTTAGCACTGAATGCGGCAATTGAAGCCGCCCGGGTGGGAGAACAGGGCAAAGGCTTCGCGGTGGTGGCAGACGAAATACGGAACCTTGCCAACGAAACCCAACGTTCATCAACGGTGGTTGAGAATTTGATTCTGGAAATAAATAAAACAATTCAGGAACTCAATAATCTCTTAAACCAGGAACGTGAAAAAATCGATGAAGCCAATGTCTCGGCTAGCCAAACTGAAGAAGAATTCACCGGAATCGTCAAGGCGGTCAACCTCGTAACTGACATGGTGGGCAGGATAAATGACGCTGCCGCGAATCAACTAACCCATACCAAAGAGCTCGTTAAAAAGGTGGAGCAGGTTGCCCAAGTAGCTGCTGATACTGCAGCTGCCACCGAAGAAGTCTCAGCCGCTGTTGAAGAACAGACTGCCTCCATGGAACAGTTCACTTCCACCGCCCAACTCCTTTCCCAGGTCGTAGCCAAACTCAATGAAATCGTCAGCGGTTTGAAAAAATGAATTACTATCTGGGCTACCAGATTGGCGCAATTAAATTTGCCACCGAGATTCATGAAATTAAAGAAATAATCCGCCCCAAAACGATAATCGCGGATGGCAAATTCCCCAAAAATATCGCCGGTTTTTGTATTTTGCGGAATAAAAAAATATTTATATTTGACCTGCCCACATTTTTGGCGATAAAGATCGCCCGTCCTTATGAAGTCATCGTGACTGAAGTAGACGGATTAACCATAGGTTTTTGGGCAGAAAAGATCTATGGAATATTGACTGCGACTCAATTGCTCCCCTATCCGGAAATCGTGGGGATAAGGGATTATCTCCTTGGAATCATTAAAAGAGATGGTGAGCTGTTCCAAGTACTTTCTTTTGCGCGCATCCTTTCGGGAACCCGGCTTCGGACCATTCGGAAATATTTATGAAAGTTGGCTTTGTTCAATTCTCTCCGGTATTCGGTGCCAAAGAAAAAAATTTCGATAAGGTTAGTGGACTGGTAAAAAATGTAAATGCCGACCTTTTGGTTCTTCCTGAATTATTCAACACCGGTTATCTGTTTCTCAATAAGACCGAACTCCAAACCTTAGCAGAAAAAGTAGACGAAGGCCCGACTTATGAATTTGCCCGGGCACTCTGTCAGAAAAAAAATTGGGCATTGATCTATGGTTTTGCCGAAAAGGACGGAAACGCCCTTTATAATTCAGCAGTGCTCATGGGACCGGATGGACTCATTGGACATTACCGAAAAACCCATTTATTTTTTGAAGAGTCTTTCATCTTTGACCCGGGCAATCTGCCCTATCAAGTCTTTGAATATCAGGGGGTGAAATTTGGGCTCTTAATCTGCTTTGATTATATCTACCCTGAGGCGATGCGCACAGTGGCTTTAAAAGGTGCCCAGGTTGTTGCTCTTCCTGCCAATCTGGTTTTGCCTTATTGTCCGGATGCCCTGGTGACTCGCTCACTCGAAAACCGCATCTACACCATCCTTGCGGATCGTACGGGCACAGAAGAACGGGAAACAAAAAGATTGTCATTCATTGGCAAGAGCGAGATCGTGGCTCCGGATGGCACAATCTTGCTCCGGGTTAACGATGAGGAATGTGTTCAAGTGATTGATATTGATCCGAATCTTGCACTGGACAAAAGAGTAACCCCTTATAATGACATCTTTAAACAACGCCGCACTGACCTCTATTTTCGGTTTTAATCCATATTGTCAAAGTTAAAGATTTGAATATAATAAAATATGAGTGGTATCGTCGGCCTGATCTCCCGTAAGGATTGCAAGGAAAATCTTTTTTATGCAACCGATTACCATTCCCATTTAGGAACCGAATACGGTGGTATCGCGATGTTTGACGGTAAAAAAATAACCAAAAAGATCCACAGTATCGCCAAAGCCCAATTCAAATCGCGCTTTTATGAGGATATTGACTTCATAAATATGAAGGGATATGCGGGTATCGGTGTAATAAGTGACCGTGATACCCAGCCGCTAATCATCCGGTTGAAATTCGGTGAATACGCCATCTGCGGTACCGGTTACATAGAAAATCAAAACGAATTAGCGCTTCGGTTAATCGGCGAAGGAACAACCTTTTCGGAAATGTATGACGGGAAAGTCAATCAGTGCGAACTCGTTGCCGAACTGATAAATAAAGGCAGAGACCTGATCGATGGTATTGAGTATATGTTCACCCAGATACAGGGTTCGATCTCCTTACTCCTTTTAGGCAAAGAAGGCATTTATGCGGTGCGGGATAAGTATGGTCGAACACCCCTCGTCCTTGCGACCCGCGGTGATGACAAAATCGTAGTCTCGGAAACCTGTGCATTTAAAAATTTGGGTTTTAAGACAGAAAAATTTTTAGGACCCGGCGAAATTCTGTTACTAACCCCATCCCGAATTGAGCAGATAAAGAAACCCAATTCAGACCTGAGACTTTGTACTTTTTTATTTGTTTATACTGGTTTTCCCGCTTCCGAATACGAAGGAAAAAATGTTGAGGAATTCCGAGAAGAATCCGGAAGATTCATCGCCCGCCGGGATAATGTGAAAGTCGATATGGTTGCCGGGATTGCTGATTCCGGCACCGCCTATGCGCACGGCTATTCTTATGAATCAGGTGTGCCAGTACGAATTCCCCTGCTCAAATATACACCAGGTTGGGCTCGGAGTTATGTCCCACCTTACCAGGAGGTTCGCAACCTCATTGCCCTGATGAAGCAGATTACCGCTGAGTCATTGATCAAAGATAAAAGAATTGCAATCACCGAAGATTCTATTGTCCGGGGTACCCAGTTGAAAAATTTCTTGCTCGTGAAACTCTGGAACGCAGGGGCAAAGGAAATCCATGTAAGACCTGCCTGTCCGGCATTGATGTTCCCCTGTAAATTCCTCTTTTCCACCCGAACCCTCGACGAACTTTTCGCCCGCCGGATACTCAATGAGATGCTGGGAAGCCAGCCCAAAGACATCGCACCCTATCTTGATCCGGAATCCCGAAAGTACAAGAAGATGTTAAAATTTATGGAGAAAGACCTGAATATAACCTCACTCCGTTATCAGCGTCTGGAAGACATGATTGCTGCTACCGGACTCCCCAAGGATAAACTCTGTCTTTACTGCTGGACCGGGAGAGAAAAAATCTGAAATGAGAATTATTGACCTTCGCAGCGATACTGTGACATTGCCTACGCCCAGGATGCGGGAGGCAATATTCCATGCCGAGTTGGGGGATGATGTATTTGAAGAAGACCCGACAGTGAATCTCTTAGAAAAACGTGCTGCTGAATTAATAGGCAAGGAAGCGGCCTTGCTCGTTACCAGCGGCACCCAGGCTAATTTGGTCTCTATTCTAACCCATTGTCATCGGGGTGATGAAGTAATTCTCGGTGACTTATCCCATACTTTTTTAAACGAATTGGGGGGGATCTCTGCACTTGGTGGAATCCATCCCCGGACCGTACCCAATCGCGATGATGGCACAATGGATTTAGAAAAGATTGAATCCGCCATAAGGGCAGATAATATCCACTATCCAAAAACCCGTCTTATCTGTCTTGAAAACACGCACAATCGTTGTTATGGAGCGCCCTTAACTGTTGAATATACAAATGCGGTATGTACCATCGCCCACCGCTATCAACTTAAAGTCCATCTTGATGGAGCAAGGATATTCAACGCCGCTGTGGCTTTGGGCGTGGATGTAAAAGAACTCACAAAAAATGTCGACTCGGTCAGCTTCTGCCTATCCAAAGGACTTTCCGCCCCGGTAGGCTCGCTCATCTGCGGAAAAAAGGAATTTATTAAAGAAGCAAGGCGTTATCGGAAAATGTTGGGTGGAGGTATGCGCCAAGCAGGTATTATTGCCGCCGCGGGCATTGTGGCATTAGAAGATATGATCGACCGATTAAAAGAAGACCATCAAAATGCCCGACTGCTTGCCGAAGGCATAAGCCAGATTCCTGGTTTGAAAATTGATCTGGAAAAAGTGAAAACCAATATTATATATTTTGACCTCATTACCGACCGCATTTCCTCCGAAGAGTTATTGCAAAAAATGGCTGAAAAAGGGGTGAAATTTTTAAGCACCGGCCCGAAACGTTTCCGGATGGTGACACATTACGGTATCACAGAAGATGATATAAAGACGACGGTAGAGATCTTAAAACAGCTATTTGTCTCTTAATTTAAAAAACCGAATATCGTGCTCCAATCCTTTAGGAACTGCTATCCCTACAATCGTACAGCGATTGAATTTAGGGGATTGCAAAACCCTCAATATTTCTACTGGACAGCGTTCTCTGCCTTCACGATCCAGACCTAATGCCTTCATCCCCTTCTCTGGAACAGGGAGGAATTCGTAGGGGAGGTAAACGATAGAGTATTCCGGAGGCCTTTCATCAATCACAAATATTGCCAATCCCGGGCATCTGGGAATACATAATAGACAACCCGTGCACTTTTCGTAATCCACTTCCGGCAACTCAATAAGGCTTCCCTTGATGGTGATTGCACCCTCTGGACAGGCTTCCACACAAGGATCACAGGGAATTCGTTCCGGACACTCAATTACAACATAGGGTCTTTTCTGACGCCGTTCCAGAGAAGGATGCTTATCCATGGTGCGACAATTATAAATGAATTTTAAATAAAATCAAGCACCTTTGATCATTTTTACGATCGCCTCGACTGCCTTATCCATGTCGGCTTTAAAATCGTGGAATAATCGGGTGATGATAAAACCCGCCTGTACGGTCGCACCGTGTTCTTGGGCGGCTCTTGTCATTTTGTTTATCGCCTGGGAGCCACCTAAAATTTTAAAAGGGAAGCCCATGGTTACAAATAGAAGCACCTTTTTATTTTCCAATCCCCGGGAATTTTTTATCGCCTCCAGAGTCACCGGACAAGCCCGAAAAGCCCACACCGGACCACCAAATAACACCCAATCAAACTTGGTACAATCCGGTGGATTAAGGACCTTAAACGTCTGACCTGGACCGGTTACCCGGACATCGGTCTCAATTTTTATCATTTCCACATTATATCTTTCCTTGATCAAAGAATTCGCGATACGACCGGCAAATTCCTCAGTCGTCCCGGTCAGGGAGTAATAGACAATTCCGATGTGCATTCAACCTCCTTTTTATAAAAAACATTGGGGGTCCGGGGCATAAAAATCGTTATAAACTGCATAACTCAGTGCCCGACAGCCAAAGCAATTTTCCAACGAACAATTCCGACATCGGCCTTTTAAGTTTTCTATGAGATGATTCTTAAGAATTTTCAAACGGAAAAAAATCGACTCAAACTCCTCATTCAGGAGATTACCTATTCTGGTGGGAAATCGCCGACAGGGATAGACATCACCGTTGGGCATCACCGCCATGGATTCTTCTCCGAGATTGCACAGCGCCCCTTTTAGTTCCAAGGAATCTTTCAAGACGATGTGAAAAGCTTTATAAGGTAACAATTCCTGCGGGATGTAATCAAGATGAACAAATTTGATGATCTCATCGATTACCGTGAACCATTCTTCTTTTTTTAAATAGTGCTCTTTCAGAAATGAACCCCGACCCCAGGGTACAAAACGTTCAAGGATGACTCCATCCACACCCAAATTTCTTGCCAAATCTATCATTGCACCCAAATGTCCATAATTATAACTTCCGAGCGTAAACATCAGCACAATCTCTTTCTGAGTTCTGGGCTTTAGTAGATCCACATTCCTAAGCACCCGATTGAAGACACCCCGGCCCCGGATTTTATCATTGGTATTGGCATCCCCCCCTTCAAGGGAAATCTTTATCTCTTTTAGTTTTTTATATTGATTCAGTCGGTTAATCGTCTCTTCATTTAACAGTAAACCGTTGGTGATCAGATTGAATTCATAAATGTTATCAATGCTCTCCGCCATGTTGAAAAGTTCAAAAAGGTCCGGGTACAGCAAAGGTTCACCACCTGTGAAATTGATAACTATTCTCTTTTCTTTCAAAACATTGGTGATCTTAAGAAGCACCTTTTTTAGTCGCGCCAGGGGCTGTTCATCCTGCCGTGAGAAATCATCTTGATAACAATGATAACAACGGAGATTGCAATAGTTGGTGATATGCCACTGAAAACCAAAGTTTCCCACCACTTATTTTATCTAAATTCAAAATTAAGTCAACCAACACAATAATTCATATTGATTTTTACCGAAAAATATGTAAAATAATCAGGAGAGATTGATATGCCCTACATGATCACCGGAATTTTGCTCTTCACGGTAATTCTTATAATCGTCGTGATCGTGGTCATTCAACGGATGCAGAAAAAGAGTGAAATCATATCCCAGATTGCCATTCTTACCGACGAACTTGACCGGCAAAAACAGGAGAATATCAGCTTGAGGAACGAATTACGCACCCTCATCTCTCAGGATAACCTCCTTTTTTCTTCCATCATCCGTTTGACTTCTCGATTAGAACCAATTGAGATCGCCCGGGAGACCGTGGGTTTCTTGACCAACTATCTCAATGCCTCCATGGTTGCCCTTTTCTTCCTTGATGAAAAAGAAAAAAGACTCAACCTGGTGGCACACCACGGTATCCATGAAAACTGGATACCCAAACTTACCTATGATGTGGGTGAAGGACGCATCGGTGTCACCGCTGAAAAAAGGATGCCACTTAGTGTTAATGAATCTGAAGTCTTAAGAATAAAAGAACCCTACCCTTATTATATCCCGGACATATGTTATCCACTCGTTTATCAAAACCGGCTCTTCGGGGTGATTGGGGTAAATCGTGAGCAACATCTTGATGAACGGGAAAAAAACATCCTCGGTGTCGTTACCCGGATTGCCTCTACCGCACTCCAAAATACACTGAGTTTTGCGATCATGCGTGATCTTGCCTCCATTGACCCGTTGACAAAATTGTATAACATCGGCTTTTTCCGTGATAAACTCACTGAGGAGCTAAACCGGGCTAAAAGATTCCAGCACAATCTCTCGGTAGCTATTATTGACCTTGACAACTTTAAGTATTTCAATGACACATTTGGACATCAGGCCGGTGACCAGTTATTGATCAGGATTGCACAAATCTTCAGTAAATTCTTTCGGGATACGGATCTCATCGCCCGCTACGGTGGTGATGAATTCATCGTGCTGCTCCCAGAAACCCGCAAAGAAGAAGCTGCCAAGATGGTTGCCAATCTTCTCAATAACTTCCGGATGTATGACTTTGCCCAGGGTCAAACAGATAAAAGACTTGCCTTTTCGGCAGGAATTGCCACCTACCCGGATGATGGGTTAACACCGTCGGATTTGATAAAAAACGCGGACAAGGCGTTGTATGAAGCAAAAAGTGCTGGGCGAAATCGCGTGGTTATGTATTATCATAAAGTGGAAAAAATATAACCACTATCCCACCCCACTTTATTCATGTCGGATACGCTGACTAAGGGCATAGCTAAATTAAGTAAGAAGCTTACCAGGCCGATTAAAATCATGGAGGTTTGTGGTACCCATACCATGGCTATCGCACGGGCAGGGATAAGGAAATTGTTGCCCCCGAATGTAAAACTGCTCTCCGGTCCTGGTTGTCCGGTTTGTGTGACACCTCAGGAAATAATAGACTGGACTATTGAACTCGCCCAGCAAAGGGATATCATCATCACCACCTTTGGTGATATCGTGCGTGTGCCGGGGACACAGGAAAGTCTTGAAAGCTACCATCCTCGTATTGTCTATTCCCCACGTGACAGTCTGAAAATTGCCCTACAAAATCCAGACAAAAAGGTGGTTTTCATAGGGGTGGGTTTTGAAACGACTTCACCCGCGGTTGCTGCCACCATTTTGGAGGCAGAACAAAAAAAGATAAAAAACTTCTATTTGCTTTCTGCCTTTAAATTGATACCCCCAGCATTGGATTATATTGCCCGTTCCCCTCAGATAAAGATTGACGGTTTTATCCTCCCCGGACATGTATCCACGATCATCGGTTCAAAACCTTATGAATTTCTTGCCGCGCAATACCATCTTCCTGGATGTATCACCGGTTTTGAACCTATTGATATTTTATTGGGTATTAAGAATCTCCTGGAGCAGATAATCAGCAAAGAAGCCAAGATTGAGATTGAATATAAAAGGGTGGTTACACCCGAAGGCAATCCGGCGGCCCGGGCAATATTAAATAGTGTTTTTGAAACAACCGATTCAAACTGGCGAGGAATTGGCAGAATTCCCCAATCCGGGTTGGGTTTGAAAAAGGAATTCTTACGCTTTGATGCTACCAAACATTTTGAAATCAAAAGTATAAAATCCGTTGAACCCAAAGGCTGTATCTGTGGTAAAATCCTGTTGGGGCTTAAAACCCCTCCTGAATGCCCGCTTTTCGGAAGAAGATGCACACCGCAAAATCCGGTGGGTGCATGTATGGTTTCTTCAGAAGGTTCCTGCGCGGCTTATTACCGTTATGGTGATCTTAATTATCAATCGACCCGCAAAAAATAAATGGGGTGTTGAATGAAAGAAATTCCTTCAGAACTGATCGATGAATTATATAAAAAACTGAACCCATGCCGGCTCTGTCCGCGGGAATGCCGGGTAAATAGAAGAACAGGAGAACTTGGTAATTGCCGCGCCGGTTTTAAACCCAAGGTAGCCTCCTACCATCAACATTTTGGCGAAGAATACTGCCTGGTAGGTCGGTTTGGCTCGGGAACGATCTTCTTCGCCCACTGTAATTTACACTGTGTCTATTGTCAGAATTACGACATCAGTCAGCACGGACTGGGTCGGGAAGTTACCATTGATCGCCTCGCCGAGATGATGCTGGAACTACAAAAACTTGGGTGTCACAATATCAACCTTGTAACACCCACGCCCTGGGTACCTCAGATTGTGGAAGCCTTGAGCATTGCCCGGCGCCAGGGCTTAAATATTCCCATCGTCTACAACTGTGGTGGTTATGAATCAGTGGAAACCCTGAGATTGCTGGAAGGCATAATCGACATTTATATGCCTGACATCAAATATGGTGATAACGAAAAAGGCAAAAAATATTCTGATGTGCCCGATTACTGGGATGTAGTAAGGAAAGCATTAAAAGAAATGCATCGGCAAGTCGGTGATCTGGTGATCGAAAACGGCATCGCCAAAAAGGGGCTGTTAATCCGACATCTTGTCTTACCCAACAACCTCGCTGATACGAAGAAATGCCTGGAGTTTATCGCCCAAGAAATTTCCCGCGATTCATTCGTAAACATCATGGACCAGTATTATCCCACTTACCGCGCCAACCACTTTCCTGAACTCAATCGTTCCATCACCCCCCGGGAATATATGAACGCATTTGAGGATTATCCGTTTACCCGGAATCCCAATCTCTGGTGATGGAAAAGAAACCTAAGCCTAATGATCATCCCAAAACCAAAGAAAGGTTTTTCTGGGATAAAACATTTTTAGCCCTCCGTTATCCCAATTATCGGCTATGGTTCTGGGGACAGATAATTTCACTATTCGGTTCCTGGATGCAAACCACTGCCCAAGGTTTTTTCATATATGAACTCACCCATTCCCCGGCTTACTTAGGATATGTAGGGTTTGCTGCTGGACTGCCCACCTGGCTTTTTATGCTGTATGCAGGAGTAATTGCCGACCGCATTCCCCGACGTCGCATACTGATCGTCACCCAGTCCACCATGATGATACTCGCCCTTATCCTTGCCACCCTTACTTTTCTAAAGATAGTTCGGCCCTGGCATATTCTGATACTTGCATTCGGCATGGGGACTGCAAACGCCTTTGATGCACCAGCCCGCCAAGCGTTTGTGCGGGAGATGGTGGATCCCGATGTTCTGACCAATGCCATTGCCTTAAATTCCGCAATGTTTAATACCGCAATCGCCTTGGGACCAGCAGCCGGAGGCATGATTTATGCCGCACTGGGTCCAGGTTGGTGTTTTACAATAAATGGTCTTACTTTTATTGCAGTTATCAGCGCACTTTTTGCTATGGAGTTAAAGGAAATTAAATCTACTCATAATAAGAACTCACCATTTGAAGATCTAAAGAGAGGGATCAAATATACCTTCAATCATCCCCAAATCCGTCTGTTAATCATGACGATCGCGATAATTGCCCTTTTTGGAACCTCTTATACCACTTTGTTACCAGCATGGGCGGTAAAGGTGCTCCAAGGCGATGCCCGAACTAATGGTTTTCTACAGACTGCCAGGGGTTTAGGAGCACTCACCTCAGCCCTATTTATCGCATCTTTGGGTGTATTCCACTTCCGAGGCAAACTGCTTACCCTGGGTACATTTTTGTTTCCCCTTTTTATCCTGTTATTTGCATTAAACACCAATTTTTTGATTGCCCTTGTTTTTCTCTACTTTGCGGGTATTGGACAAATTCTTATCATGAACTTAGCTAATTCACTCGTACAAACCCAGGTCGTTGAGGAGATGCGCGGACGGGTGATGGGAATTTATACCTTTGTATTTTTTGGTTTAATGCCCCTGGGTGCTCTATGGATTGGAACAGCCGCCCAGCTTTGGGGATTGAAAAATGCCCTAATAATCGCATCATCCATCACCTTGGGCTATGCGTTTTTGATTTATCTTCAGGGTCGGCCGCTCTGGCAGCTGAAATAACAGAACCCGCGCTATATTCCAAAAAATTGGTGTTATCTTGACTTGTTTGGTAAAATCATTATAATAGACCGCCAACTTAAGGAGGTACATTGAAAATCCATGAATATCAAGCCAAGGACTTTTTTAAAAAATATGGAATCCCGGTGCCGCGAGAAAAAGTATGTTCCAATCTGGAAGAAATTCTTGCGGCTGCAAAAGAGATCGGCTTGCCTTGTGTGATTAAAGCCCAGGTGATGGTGGGAGGCCGGGGTAAAGCCGGGGGAATTAAATTGGCGAAGACCGAGGAAGAGGTAAAAACTTATGGTGCTCAGATCCTGGGCATGGAGATAAAAGGTCTTAAGGTAAAGAAGGTTCTCGTTTCCGAAGCGGTTGAGATCACTTCTGAGGCCTATTTGGGAATCATCATTGACCGCAACGAAAAAAAGACCGTGGTCATGGCTTGTAAGGAAGGCGGAGTGGAGATTGAAGAAGTTGCCCGCCAGAAGCCGGAGGCGATATTCAAAGTTTACGCCGATCCCCTTCTCGGATTGCTTGAACATCGGGCGCGTGAGATTGGATTGTTTCTCTATGGGAATACCAAAAATGCCTTTGAATGTGCGACTATCGCCGATAAACTCTACCGCCTCTTCATTGAGAATGATGCTTCGCTCGCCGAAATCAATCCTTTGGTCACAAGTAAAACAGGGAATCTCATCGCTCTTGATGCCAAAATCAATTTTGATGATAATGCCCTTTACCGACATCCAGAAATTGAAGCAATGCGCGACCGCGAAAGCGAGGATGAGAATGAATTACTTGCCCGGGAAAGGGACCTTTCTTATGTAAAACTCAATGGCAATATTGGCTGCGTGGTAAACGGTGCAGGCCTGGCAATGGCGACTATGGATTTGGTAAAACATTACGGTGGAGAGCCTGCAAATTTTTTAGATATCGGCGGTTCCTCCTCTCCGGAAAAGGTTAAAAATGCCTTGGAAATCCTTCTCCGCGATAAGAATGTCAAAGTGATATTCTTCAATATCTTCGGAGGGATAACCCGTTGTGATGATGTAGCATTGGGAATATTGGAAGCCAAGAAATCGCTCAATATTACCCAGCCGATTGTCGCCCGCCTTACTGGAACGAATGAAGATAAGGCAATGGAGATATTAAAAGAAGCAGGATTGATATTCGCCAAGACGATGGAAGAAGGTGCACAAAAGGCAATTGAACTTTTAAAATGAGAAAGGAGCATAAATGAGTATCTTAGTAAATAAAAATACCCGACTGGTCGTCCAGGGTATAACCGGCCGAGACGGGAGTTTTCACACCCGCCAGATGTTAAATTATGGCACCAAGGTCGTCGCTGGAGTGACACCCGGAAAGGGTGGTAGCGAAGTCGAAGGGGTGCCTGTATTCAATACAGTGGCGGAAGCGGTCAAAAAGACCGGTGCCAACACCTCGGTAATATTCGTTCCCGCGAAGTTTGCACCGGGTGCATTATACGAGGCGATCGATGCCGGGATTGAACTAATCGTCTGCATATCCGAAGGAATTCCGACGCTGGAAATGGTAAAGATTATTGCGTATTTGAAAGATAAAAATTGCCGGCTCATCGGACCGAATTCTCCTGGTCTGGTATCGCCGGGTGAGGCTAAGGTAGGAATACTTCCCGGGCATATCTTCAAAAAAGGAAGTATTGGGGTAATATCGCGCAGTGGCACCCTCACTTATGAAATTGTTGACCACATCACCAAGGCCGGGATGGGCCAATCCACCTGTATCGGAATCGGTGGCGATCCGATAATCGGCACTAAATTCATCGACTGTCTTGAACTCTTCGCCCAGGACCCGGAGACCGAAGCGGTTGTCATCGTCGGTGAAATTGGCGGTCGCGATGAACAGGATGCTGCAGAATACATTAAAAAGCATTTTAAAAAGCCGGTATTCGGTTTCATCGCAGGCAAGACCGCACCCCCGGATAAAAGAATGGGACACGCCGGTGCTATAATCTCGGGTACTGCAGGGACGGCGGCAGAGAAAATCAAGGCTTTCGAATCCGCTGGTATAAAAGTAGGAGAAACACCGGCACAAGTCGCAGAGTTGATAAAATCAACTCTGAAATAAACCGGAGATAAATTATGGCTAAGACTTTAAAAGGAACCAAGACCGAAAGAAATTTGTTGATTGCCTTTGCCGGCGAAAGCCAGGCAAGAAATCGTTATACCTATTTTGCCTCAGCAGCGCGTAAAGAAGGTTACGAACAGATTGCGGCGATATTTTTAGAAACCGCTGATAACGAAAAGGAACATGCCAAGGTCTTCTTCAAATACCTTGAAGGAGGTGATTTAGAAATCACCGCTGCCTATCCCGCAGGGATGATAAAAGATACGCTCACCAATTTGCAATCCGCGGCAGATGGCGAAAGGTATGAATGGTCGAAGTTATATGCCGATTTTGCCCGGGAAGCGGACGAAGAGGGGTTTACCGAGATTGCCCAATCTTTTCGTGAAATTGCCAAAGTGGAGCAGTTCCATGAATCTCGATACCGAAAATTAATGGAGAATGTTAAAAACGGCACAGTCTTTAAGAAAAGCCAAACAGTAAAGTGGCACTGCCGGAATTGTGGTTACATTTACGAAGGCACTGAGGCACCCAAAGAGTGCCCGGCATGTCGCCATCCCCAATCCTTTTACGAAATACTCGCGGAGAATTATTGAATATTTTGAGAGGGGGCAAACCCCGCCGCAAGTTGACCACAGCCCGCGAGGATTTCTTTGCCTTTGGACTTACGCAGGGTAACTGGATGTGGAGAATCAAGCAAGATTTTTTGGAATCGCAAGATTTGATCCAACTGCGGTGCCGCATAGGGCAAACCCGGATATTCGTTATACGGAATTAGATTAATCTTTGCCGGCATCCCCTTTAAAAGTTTCAAAAGGTGGTTGGCATCATCCACCGAATCATTGACCCCTTTTATCAAGACATATTCAAAGGTGACCATCTCTTTCTTCTCCGAATATCTACGGGCAAGTTTTAAAATCTCTTTAATGGGATTACTCTTCGCCACCGGCATGAATTTTTCCCGTAACGCCTGGTCTACAAAATTCAGTGAAATCGCGAGCTTAACCTTCCAGCGGGAATTTAAAAGTTCTTCCATGCCTGAAATTATCCCGGCGGTAGAGATGGTGATGTGACGCTGACTGATGCCCAAACCAATAGAAGAGGTAATTATCTCCAATGCAGCAAAGACATTTTTAATATTCAACAACGGCTCACCCATACCCATAAAAACGATATTGGTTAACTTCTCATTCCGCAATTTCTGCACCAGCTGAACCTGATCGGCGATTTCGTATCCCTTTAGGTTTCTTTTGAAACCCATTAAACCGGTAGCACAGAAAAGACAACCCAGTGGACATCCCACCTGCGAGGAAACACATAGTGTCCGACGCGGGGTCTCAGGTATAAAAACCGATTCAATCAAATGTCCATCCTCAAGTTCCCATAAAAACTTTTCTGCACCATCACAAGCTCTCACAGTTTCAATGAGTTTGGATGCACCAATGACAAATTCTTCAGAGAGAACCTTGCGCAACGCAAGAGAAAGATTGGTCATCATTTGAAAATCATCGACGCCCTTTTGCCAGAGCCATTGAAAAACCTGGCGTCCCCGGTATCTTTCAATTTGCCGATTGGCAAAAAAATCTTCCAGTTCTTTGATCGAAAACTGTTTGATGTTAAAGGGCATAAATCGAAAGTCGGTAAGTTATATTATTCTGCCGATACGGTTCAGACGCAATGCCTTCCATCTCCAGAACTGGATTATATCCCAGAGACTTGATGCCTCGCGGCCCGGATTAAACGAAAAATAAATAAACAAAGGCTTGCCTTTCAAATATTTTTTGTGTAATGGACCCCAGAATCTGGAATCCATGGAATTATCCCGGTTATCACCCATCGCAAAAACACAATCCTTCGGTACAACAACCGGTCCGAAATTGTCCCGGATGTAAATACCATAAAGGTCGGCAAATTTTGCCTCTTCCCAGTTTTTTTGATAATTGGGATGAGTATTTGTATATCCCGGGAGAATTCGAGGGTCACGATGAATTTTATAAGGTTCATCGACTGGTTTACCATTCACATACAATACTTTATTTACGATTTTCACCGTATCGCCTTCCACCGCCACGCATCTTTTGACAAAATCACGATTCTCAAAAGGATATTTGAATACGATGATCTCGCCCCTTTTGGGCATACGCCCGGGTATTATCTGCAATTGGGTGTAAGGGAATTTTACCCCATAAATAAACCGGTTCACCAGGAGGGCGTCCCCGATGAGCAGGGTATTTTCCATGGAACCAGTGGGGATGACATAAGCTTCCACAAATACCGCCCTTAAAATCAAAACCACGATTATCACCAGCGTCCAGGAATATATTTCGCGCTTCAGACGTTCCATGGCTAATTATATGCACAAATATCTCCAAGTCAAGGAACGAAATCAAATCGCCCCTTGACTTTGCCTCGAGAATTGATATATTATAATTAGAGTCTCTACCCCAAAAGGAGGTCCTATGAAATGGTGGGCACTCTTAACCCTCACCGTTTTTATGTATGGAGTGGATATCCATTCACCCTCACCAATCCAACCGTATATTCCTCTTCCCGATAAAGATCACACAATCATCTCTTTCTCAAATGGTATCGTCATTGATACCCGATATGGTGAACCCGAACTACCCGATAATCTCAGAATTGATTCTTATCATGGTCCTGGATACTATCTCATACAGGTTGATGGTCCGGTCTATTCCCATTATCTTGACCAGATAAAAGAACTCGGGATCAATGTCGTTGGCTATATTCCGAATTATGCGCTAATCTCTTACGCAACCGAAGAACAGATTGCCCTTGCGAACTTAAAGCCTTTTGTGCGATGGACTGGCATATTCCAGCCTGCATATAAACTCCAGAAGGAAGTAATGGAAGGGAGTGGAACCGCACGCGTGACGATACAATTATTCCCTGATGAAAATACCAATTCTATTGCCAGTATAATCCAATCCCTCGGCTTTGATGTTGTTGAAGTGATTGACCATAAATTATGCAAGACGATTGATGCAATCGTAGACCTAAGCCGTGTTGATGAAGTCGCAAGGATTGCTGGTGTCCAATGGATTCAGCTCTGGTCTGAACCTACGTTCGTAAATGACAATTGCCAGTGGGTGACCCAGACTGGCTGGCGCTCCTCTGTTCCATCTGATCCTGGAGCAAGGAGAATTTGGTATTCAGGTATAAGGGGCGCCGGAACCGTGCTTAGCACTACTGATTCGGGTATTTACACCTCCCATCAGCAATACTATGATTCAGCATACCCTATTACGGCACCTGGAGTATTTCCTAATCACCGTAAGATTGTGGCATACAAACTGTATCAAGGAGCTGCATTTGGCGATCAATCCTATAACTCCTGGCATGGTACCCATGTCAACTGCACGGTGGCAGGAAATGACACAACCTTGGGCACAAGTCCTCGGGATGGTATGGCCAAGGAAGCAAAGATTTACTTTGTAGATATTGCCGATGCATCTGGCGGATTGGTCGTTCCAACAAATCTTGCTCCAATGTACGATACGATCTACCTCGGACGTGGCCTTAATTATCGCATCCTTCAACATTCTGGTTCCTGGGGATGGAGTAATTCCAGTGGCACCTACCTGACCCAGGATGCCTCAACCGATGCCTATATCTATGCCCATCCTGATTTCTTAAACCTGTATGCGGCCGGAAATGAGTACAATCCTCGAACCATCCGCAATCCTGGGATTGCTAAAAATGTTCTGACCGTCGGTGCCCTCCAGAATGGTACCGCTTCCAATCAAATCGCTTCATTCTCAAGCCGAGGTTATACCGCGGATCGAAGAATAAAACCGAATCTTACTGCCCCGGGACAGAGTATCTATTCAGCCCAAGGCAATACCACCTATAGCTACTGGGCAATGTCGGGTACGAGCATGGCAACACCCGCGACCAATGGTTCGGTAGGGCTTATCCGGCATTATCTGCTTGCAGGGTATTATCCCTCAGGGGCAGCCAATCCCTCGGATTCCATAAAATATCAAAGTGCCGCGCTCTTGCGGGCAATGGCACTGGTTTCTTGTGATCCAAATGTTGGTTCATTTGTGGTTCCTGACTCTAACATCGGCTGGGGCAGGATTGATGTGGATAGCGTCCTTTATTTCACCGGTGATACAAGAAAATTGATAATAAAAGATGATACGATAGGCGTGGGAACTGGACAATCAAAGACCGATTCATTTGTGGTGACCTCATCAACAATCCCCTTGAGGGTGGCGGTTGCCTGGACCGATACTGCGGCAGCACCCAATGCCAGCATCACTCTTATCAATGATTTGAATGTGAGTCTTACCGCACCCAACGGAACCTATTACCGCGGAAATATCTACTCCGGTGGTGCCTCAACCCCCAACCCCACGACCTGGGATAACCGGAATGTAGAAGAATGCTTCCGAATAAATAATCCGGTGACTGGTGTCTGGAAAATAACCGTTGCCGGGCAGAATGTCCCCAATGCACCAATGGGTTTTGCCTATGCCATTACCGGTGGTATTGGTACCATTGGCATTGAGGAAAGAACAAACAAGACCGCAATTAAAGAAGACTTCACCTGCAATACCATCGCAAACAGATTATTGAATTTGAAATTCACACTTAATATCCAGCAATTGGTGACGATCAAGCTCTATGATCTGACCGGTAGAATGGTTGAACAGCTTCTGAATCAAAAGTTAAATCCGGGCGAATATCAAATCAACCACCGGCTTAATCTCCCCGAAGGTATCTATTTTGTAGAATTGAGCACCGATAATGCAACACAATTCCGCAAGTTAGTAACAATTCACTAATCTCGCGAAATAAATAGAAAAAGGGGCACCGCCGGTGCCCCTTTCTTTTTAATACCTTCAATAAATTTCACTCCTTTATGATCGAAATCAGGTAATTTTCTAATTCTATCCTGGCGATCTCTTTTTGTTCGCCGGTTGACATGTCCTTTATTGTATAAACACCTTTTCTTGCTTCATCTTCGCCATAAATAATAACATAGTCAACCCGGTAATGGTTTGCTTCTTTTAATTGGCTTTTAATCTTATCAAGGGGATTCCCTATCAGGCAAATTCCGCCTTTATTTATTATCGTATCCCTCAATTTCACACCCTCATCAAATAAACCTTCACCCATTATCGCGACAAAAAATCTCTTGTTCTTCTTTATTACAGGGAGATTCTCCGGAAGTGCGAGCAGCATCCGTTCCACACCCATGGCCCAACCAACACAGGGGGTATCATCTCCCCCGAGTTCTTTCATCAATAAATCGTATCGCCCACCTGCCACGATGGTATCCTGGGCACCCAAACCCTTTAATTTAAATTCAAAAACCGTCCTGGTATAATAATCAAGACCACGCACCAATTTTTTATTCTCAATAAATTCAATATCCAGTCTCTCCAGAAATTCTTTAGTCTTCAAATAATGCGTTTGACAATCATGGCACAAATTATCAGTAATCTTTGGCGCCTCTTCATAAATCTCCTGACAGTTGCTATTTTTACAGTCGAATATCCGCAAAAAATTTTTTTCAAAGCGCCGCTGGCAATCAACGCAGAGGGCATCCTTCTTCGACTTCAAAAAATCATTGAGGATTCTTTTATACGCCTCTCTGCATCCTGGACAGCCGATAGAATTTAACTCAAGTAGAAATTCGGTTGTACCAATTGAATTTAAAAATCTCTTTGCCAGGTTTATACATTCCGCATCATAGAATGGTGCCGACTCACCAATCAATTCAATACCAATCTGAAGAAATTCGCGATACCTGCCCTTCTGGGGTTTTTCCTTACGAAACATCTGACCAATATAAAGCAACCGGCAGGGAGGATTTATTCTATTTTCCAAGACTGCTCTCAAAACTGCAGCGGTCCCTTCAGGTCTGAGGACATATAGTTTTTCATCATGTTCAAATGTATACATCTCTTTCTCTACAATATCGGTGTGTTCGCCAATAGAACGAATAAAGAGTTCAACGGATTCAAAGGTCGGCGTTTTTATCTCTATAAAACCATTGAGTTTAAAAAACTTTCTGGCAATGTGATTTATGTGTTCAATACGTTCCAATTCCTGACCATAAATATCCCTTGTCCCTTTTGGTTTCTGATATCTCATCATTTAGTCATTCTTTTTATGAAATAATAACACAAAAGACCAATGGCGCCCGCGAGCATGTCAAGGATTTCAAAATCCCTGCCGGGAATAAATATCTGCTGAACCTCGGCCGTGATGATGATTACGAAACCCGAGATAAAATAAATGATGGGGTTTAACACCTTCAGCCCCAGCAGCCCGTAGATGAAGAAGAGTAGAAAATGGTAAAATTTATCAACCGGCACCTCCTTAATCTTTGGAGTTTCAAGACCCGGATAGCCGGTAAGAAAGAATATCACCACAATCCAGATAATTAAAAGCAGAAACTCAATACTTTTTTTCATCGATTACCAGAACTTAATAAATCCCATAATCATCCTCCTCCTCGCCACACAATTCAAATAATTCTTTCTCTGCACCACATTCTGGGCATCCCCAAGAATCGGGTAATTCTTCAAACAAAACCCCTGGACCGATTCCGCTTTCAGGGTCACCAATTTCGGGATTATAAATATAGCCACAAACAGCACACCTCCATTTTTCCATATCGCCTCCTCTTTAATTTTAATCCAATTTATAACAAACTTCCAGAACCAGTCTTATCAATCTTTCCATACCGGTTTTCAACTCTTCATCCGTCACAAATTTGGTAAATTCTTCGCCCCGGCCCACCACATCCGAAACCAACAAAAAAGAGGCGGTCTCCAGGTTACTCCGATTGCAAAGATAATAAATCAAACTCGTCTCCATCTCCACGGCAAGAACCCCCTTTTTTCTCAATTTTGGCACATAATCGGGGTCAGGGCTATAAAAGACATCCACACTCGCAATACCACCGAAATGAAGGTTTAACCCCATCTGCCTGGCAATTTCGTCCGCAGCTTTTAAAATTTTGAATGTGGCATAAGGTGCGACCGGTTCTCCTTGAAGATAAAAATAGGTCGTCCCTTCATGGGGTGCTGAAGTCAACGCAACAATCATGTCAAGTGCATTAATATGTTCAGCAATCCCCCCACATGTCCCAATGCGAATAATACGTTTAGTCTCGAGTTGTATCAACTCTTCTACCACAATTCCAGCCGAAGGGCAACCCATGCCGGTCGTTTGGACTGAAATTCTCTTTCCCCGATAAAAACCTGTATAACCCAAGAGTCCACGATTTTTATTTACAAGCTTTGTATTATCCAGGATACCGGCAATAAACTCGGCTCTTCCCGGGTCGCCAACGACCAAAACGGTCTCTGCATAATCACCTTTTTGCGCGCGTAAATGTATTGGCATCCTGCCTCCTTTCGTTATTGACTATAAATTTTGTTTTGACCTAATGTATCAATCAACATTGCCAGTAATGAGTCCCGCAGTTGTTCAAATTCCTTGAGGTATTCCTTCTTGACCGAAGGTGCCCGTGGCAACTTAACAGTCAGGGGATTTATAGGAACACCGTCTTTATGTAATTCAAAATGGAGATGGGGACCAGTGGAGAGGCCTGTGGAACCGACATAACCAATCAATTCCCCCATTTTGACATGTTTCCCCTGATAAAGTCCGGGGGCATATTTTGATAGATGTCCATATCGTGATTTAAAATTATTTTTATGTTTAATCTCCACAAGATTGCCATACCCTCCCTTCCATCCTTTATATGTCACAACCCCATCACCAATTGAAGAAACCGGTGCCCCCACTGGTGCTACATAATCAAGTCCATGATGGGGACGCCAGACCTTTAGAATAGGATGATACCTCCTTTTAGAAAAGTAAGAGCTGATATAACTATACCTCAACGGCGACTTGAGTAAAGCTTTACGCAGTGATTCACCCTTAAGATTATAGTAGTCATCATAACCGGCAGGGTCATTAAAATAGATGCCATAATAGTCACCGATCTTCCCCTTATAGCGTACCAACACAATATTATCATATTCTACAAACTGGGAGTCACAAAATACCTTATCAAATACTACGAAAAATGAATCGCCATTCTGAGTCTCAGTCGCAAAATCAATCTCCCAGGCAAAGATGTCAGCAAATTTGTAGACCAGAACGGGTGTTTCTCCTCTTTTCAAGATTGATTCATAAAGTGTCGAGTTTATGTTTCCCTTTAAAATGGAAGTCATACGAGTGATATAGGGATATTTCATCGCCAAAGAAAAAAGTCCCTGGTTATTGATGATATAATAAACGAGCGTCGGTTTCTGGAAATAAATAATTTTTTTAAGGATATCATTTTCTTTAACCAAAATAATTGTATCCCCGGGCAGACACCTTCTAAATGGGAAATTGCACTTTTTTAAAAGATTAATGATATCCCCCGCAATTTGGGGTTCACCCAGCATATTGCTTAAGGCATTCTGTAAGACCTCGTTTTTCTTCAATACCTTTTTGACCTCCGTGTATGCAGGGATGGTGGGGGTGGATACTTCCTTTTTTTTGCTCCGGCAGCCCCAGACTAAAACCATCAACCCGATCAAACAAAAATGAGTAATATGCCTCATAACTCAATCTGCCTTTTCTCGAACGAAATTCTTGAACCACTCGTCACAGATTTCATTGCGTTGAGCAAAAGAAATGGAATGAATAGTAATCCGACGTTCATTCTTAACCCATTCTAATATCTTGCTCAAATCCGAGAAACCCCAGAGATCAAATTCCAACTGTAGATATTTCTTCTTGAATTTAGTAAAAATATCAGCCGGTATCACATACTGTTTCAAAAATCGTTTAAGTTCATTAGGACGCATCCTTGTAGTGATTCCTAAATGGACATGTGCGAAGTTTTTTATAACGCCCCAGTTGATGCTGGGAAAAATAGAAAATATGCCTTGTTGATTTTTTCGGCTGAGCAACAATCTCCCCAGACGCACATCGGCTTCCGACTTAGGATTCTCCATTACTTCGTGAATGCGCGAAAAGTTTATCTTGGACCGGATGAATTGATCGATTACACGCCATTCCTCCGTGGAAACCTCCTGAGGTACCGGAATGTTATACTCGGCAATCTTATAAATCTCTACATATTTTACCCCGGGTGTTCGGTGTAAGAGGCGGTAGCAATATTTCAGATCCCGGGCATAGAAAAAATAGGAATATGCCGGTAAAACTCCGTTGGGGAGTGTCATATTTACTATCTTCTCTTCGGTGAGTGGATAAACTTTTGCAATATCGGGTTCAACATCAGCATCAACGAACGCACAGCCCCGATACCATCGTCCGCCGATGATTGCAGGAATAAATAATTTAATGCCGTAGCCGGCAATCAATCCCTGTTCCTCAAAATTTTTAATGCGGAGAAAGATCTCTTCTTGGGTGATGTGAAATTTATTGGTTATTTCATTAATCGGAGCATAACCCTGACTTTCCAGATGCCGGAGAATCTTTAAATCTATGGGATCAATAATCACAATCCATTATATTCAAATTCGATTTATAGTCAATATTTTCATGAATGGCGGGTGATGCAGTATCTCTTTCCCCGATAACGCGGCATGGCTGAGAAATCGTCCACACACTCAATGATTTTTCCACCCTTAGAAATGATAAATTTATTCAAAAAATCTTCCTTGATCCAGTACATATCTTTTATTCCCCAGGTTTGGTATCGCATTTTTTTATATAACTGCCTGAGCAGAGGGGGAAGCAGCATACTTATCATTCTCCGGATCCGGTTAGCTATTCCAATAATGTCCGTGGTAATCTGGAAGATTATCACTCCATCTTTTTTAACAATGCGTAAGAATTCCTGAAGATAGTTGAGGGTCAATTTGGGAGGAAGATGTTGAAAGACAATACTGGAGTATATGAAATCAAAGGAGTGGTCTTTAAATATCTTCAAATCCGGAGCGCAATTGAGGATGTAAACACAGCGGTCTTTAAACTGATTGTGTTGTGTGGCGATCTGGAGCATCCCAAGTGAAATATCCACGCCGATGCATAGCTCAAAATACTGAGCCAGGGCTTGGGTCAAACGTCCAGCCCCACACCCAAAATCAAGCGCCCGCTTGTTTTTTATTTTGAGATTTAAACTTTGAAGATATTCAATAACCGCTTTTATTTCGGCGTTACCGGTTTGATATAATTCTTCTATCTTCCAGCGGTTACCCTTCTTCTCAGGAAAAGGGAGTATTGACCAGAGTGGATCTTTGCGTGCAAATTCCTCCCAATTTTTCCGAAGGTCGCCAATGACATTGCGGTCCATCCAAAAGTGCGGTCAAAATTATTTAATCTCGTATTTACCAAATTCTTCAGGTTTTGTATCTCGTAACTTATCTTTGAGTGAATTTGAGGCATCATCCTTAAATACAATTCCATTCCGTGCCATTATCTCATCCGCCACAAAAATCGTGGCATTAGCCCGAAGTGCCAGGGCTATCGAATCAGACGGACGCGCATCTATCGAAATCAACTTACCGTCACTCTCAATATATATCCGAGCATAATAAGTTTCATCCTTCAGATCGTTGATAACCACCTTAACGATTTTACTCTCCAGGGCGTCAAGTAGGGTTTTCATCAAATCATGGGTAAGAGGTCGGGGTGGTTTATAACCTTCCAAAAACATTGCAATAGCCATCGCCTCATTATCGCCAATCCATATGGGCAGTGTGCGTTCGCCGTATTTCTCCTTCAATAATACCACATAGGTATGAACCTGCTGGTCTTCAACGACCCCACTAACAAAGACTTCTAAGATTTTTCCTCCTCTACCACCACCAGTTTGAATACGGCGGTAACCTGTTGGGGAAGACGTACCGTGATATCGTACACCCCCGGATGTTTTATCGGTTCCTCTAAAACAATCTGTTTCTTATCAATTTCGATGTTCTCTGCCTTCAGTAATTCTACAATATCCAAAGAGCTGATCGCCCCAAAAGATTTCCCATCAATTCCAGTTTTTATCGTTGTCTTCAGGGAAAGATTATTTAGTTTTTCCGCAATCTCTTCACTGAGTTTCCTAATTTTTGCCATCCCCTGCGAGAAGCGTTGTTTGTTTTTCTCTAACCCTCGGATATTACCGGGCGTCGCGGGAATCGCTAGTTTGTTGGGAAAAAGATAATTACGTGCATAACCATCTTTCACTTCTAAAATTTCATCCTTTTTGCCCAAACGTGGAACATCCTTGGTAAGGATTACTTTCATGGTTGAACTATTTTATTTCGTAAGGAAGCAGAGCAATCTCCCGGGCCCTTTTTATTGCCTGCGCGAGTTTCCGCTGGTGTTTGGCGCAGAGACCCGTGAGACGCGCGGCAAGAATTTTACCGCGTTCATTGATGTACCCTTTTAATAATGCCGTATCTTTGTAATCAATCACCTTAACATTGGTTTCACATAAACGACATTTCTTAGCCACCAGTCTACTCCTTTTCTGTTAATAATTAAAAAGGTGTATCAATACCTTCCTCATCCTCTTTAACTTCTTCTTCGGCTTCAATCGGTGCACCGCCGCTCGATTCACTTCCCGGCTCCGGAACATCCAAAAACTGGACACGGTGTGCCACCACTTCCACCACCGATCTCTTTTCTTTATTGTCAGTTTCCCATTGTCGCGAACGCAACCTCCCTTCAATCAACACCGCGCTTCCCTTTTTCAAAAACTCGTTAACAAGTTCTGCCTGCCGACGCCAGGCGACAATCGTCACATAAAGAGTCTCCTCGTGTGTCTCTCCCGACTCACGATTTTTAAACCGGCGGGTCGTAGCCACTCGAAAAGAACACACCGGAGCACCTTTTTGGGTATAGCGGAGTTCCGGATCTGCAACAAGCCGACCGATGAGATAAACCGAATTAAGATAACCTAACCGCAACTGATTCATTTCCTTTTCTCCTTTACGATGATCATAAACCTCAGGATATTCTCCTTGTGTTTTAATTTATCCCTTATCTCTGTGATCTTATCCGGAGCTATTGAAAATTCGTAATTGACATAAAAACCTTCTTTCTGCTTCTCCACCGGATAAGCCAGCACCTTCTTTCCCAGCAATTGGTATCGGATTGTTCCAGCACCGCTTTCTTTTATAAGCGTCTCCACGGCACCGGCTTCTCTCGCCAATTCTTCCTCCTTCAATTTAGGATGGAATATAAACATTGCTTCGTAGTTTCTCATAGTATCTTTTTTTCCTCTAATAATTTTTTTGGTGAAACCTTATTATATTCCAGCCCCCAATCCTCCACCGGTAATCCAAAAGCCATCGCCATTACTTGGCTGAAATAGAATACCGGAATTGGTTGATGGTCCGGGTGGAGATTCGTAATGCGGGTCTGGAAATTGTCAAGATTATAATGACAAACAGGACACGATGTCACCAGTGCATCAACTCCGTTTTCCCGAGCATTCTTCAGAATTCTATAAGAAGCCTCCAGCGCGGCCTCGGGCGAATTGACAATGAGATAGGAACCACAGCATTCAACCTTGAGTGGGAAGCTTATTGGCCGGGCTCCGATCAAGTGCACGAAATCCTCCATTATTGTTGGTGCTTCAGGATCGTCAAATTCCAGCTCCTCCTGAGGTCTCAAAAGATAGCATCCGTAGTAACAGCCTAACTTGAGATTCTCAAGCTGTCGTTTAACCCCTTTTCTGAAATCATCTTTATGCTCAAAAATAAATTGAAAAGGATGGATTATTTCTGCCTGGGCATCATAATTCTCACCCAGATGCTCGTTAAGTATCTTTAGTGTCTCAGGGTCCTGTTTAAAGATAAAATTAGCGCGCTTGAGGGTGTTAAAACAAATGGAACAAGGAACTAACACAGATCCATTAGTTTGACGGACTTTTGCAAGAATCCTTAAGGGGGCGATCAAAGACATCTTATTATCGCGGGCCAAGGTAAATGTTGTTCCACAGCAATACCAGTTTGCCAGCTCTACTAATTCAATACCTACCGCCCTGAATGTCTTAATAATTGAGTCGTTAAGGATTTTCGCCTTGGTATATAAATCACAGCCCGGATAGTAGGTGACCTTCATGGTCAGTAGGAATATTTGTAGAGGGCACTCATCAAAACAAGCGGATGAGCCTCCTCTAAGATTTTCTTATCAATACGGTCAATGTCCAGAAGTTGTTCTTTCGAACGGAGATGTATCGTCCTCACAGCCTCCATTATCCTCGGGATATCAACACCGCGGGGACACCGCGTCTCGCAAACCAAACAAGCAGCACAAAACCATGGACCTTGTGCCTTAAGCACCTCATCCTTTAAACCTAATTGAAGATACCTGATTATCCGGTTAGGTGGTTCATCCATGAACTCAGCGAATGGGCAACCAGCAGTGCACCGTCCACATTGATAACAATCAGCAATATTCTGTTGACTTATTTCCTGGATTCTCAAAATAAAATCCTCATCCCTTGATAGTTTTCTCATAGTATATGATTATATTTAAAATTCCTTGGTTGTCAAGTAATCTTAAGCAGATGAGAAAAACTTTTTAAACAGAAATTAAGTAAATCGGAATGGAAATCAAAGTTAATTTTGGGGAGGACAAGATCAATCCAGAAACGATTATGCTTTACAAAACTGAATAAACGTTCGATGGTTTTATCATTAATCTTTGAGGCTAAAGATCGGATACGCCTTCCTATATCTAACTCCACGGAAAGAAGCGAACGCCAGGTAACATCATATTCATCAAGGGGCTTACCATATTTTAAACCTGAAGTCAGATAGTCGATTGCGATCTCCGCACATAAAAGGCCCGTGAAGATTCCTCCGCCTGTTGTAGTCTTCACCTGACCAGCCGCCTCACCAACCACCAAAATTTTCCCCTGAACACTTCTTTTCAACGCACCATGGGCAATCGATTTAGACTCTATTTGTTGTGTCATTAAGACCCCATCATAACCCAATCGTTCCTCAATGAATCTTTTTAAATACTCCTTACCTTTGATTGAAAGGATCGTTCCAATGCGGAACAAGTTTTTATCCACTGGAACAACCCAGGCAAAAGAACCCGGACAATATCTTTGGCCCAGATAAATCTCAATATTACTGTCCACATCCTTCTTCTGGTGCAGAACGACTTGAGATCCATAAAGAAAACGTGGAGGGGTTCCTAAACCCAATCTTTTCTGAAACCGATAATTCACACCTGTAGCAATGATAACAAATTTTGCATAGAATTCATTACCATCGGCGGTAACCCGATAGTATCTTTTATGTTCGGTTATCTCGCGGGCATAGACACCGAGTTTAAATTGGGCACCACTTTTTTGGGCCTGGGCCGCCAAAAGGTGATCAAACAATTCGCGATTAATCACATAGGCAAGAGGATAAGGAACGATATACTCTAAATGCTGGTCATTGGGGGAGATAAAGATAAGGGATTTTATTTCTTTAAGGATCGCCTCTCTCGGCAATCCAAACTTTTCAAAACATTCTTTACTGATTACACCTGTGCAGATAACCCCTTCCCCAACCTTTTCTTTCTGCTCCAGGACACACACTGTGAAACCCTTCTCGGCAAGTAAACGGGCAGCGTAGGAACCAACCGGACCTCCTCCGATAACCAGAACATCATATAAATTTTTCATACTGGGCAATTATACATAGATTTAAAGGTTTGTCAATGCTTGCCGGTTAACTTTTCGCACTGTCTTCATCAAAATAAAATCTTACCCAAATTAAATTGAGATTCTCAGGCGAATAAGAGGATAGTTTTAAAATTGAATTAATCATTCTCTCTCCTTAGGCGATTACATCTCTTCCTCTACACTCGGTCAAGTTTTTCTGTAATTGGATTATCCTTTTTCTGTAACATCACCTTGGGAATAAAATAATTATACAAGGTGGAAATCAACAGCATCAACTCTTTCGAAACCTCATACTCCGCATCCGTTAGACATACGAACGTATCAATGTAAAAACGAATCTCTGCCACCAGCACCGCCAAAACCCAGATCAAGAAGTGGAATGGCTTAGGAATGGGGTCAAATTTCTACATTCTACATTATTCTTTTCACAAGAAATGTTATTTTGAATAGTATAACATTATGGCACGGGCATTAAGGATTCAATTTCATAACACAGTTTATTAATCTTCTTCAGGTTGTGGTGCGGTTTATTTATTGCGGCGGCTGCGGAAGCGGATGGATAGAGATGTTAATTTGCACAAATGTGATACTGAAGTAGAAGCAAGGTGCGAAATGAAGGTAGAGATTTGACCCCTTCACTTTCTACTAATCATCTCCAGGGGTTCGCGAGCAACAGCATCAATTGATAAATCAGAAGGACCAAATTTTTCATACCGGCATCTACCCGCAAGTGCAATCATGGCACCATTATCAGTGCAGAATTGGAGATCAGGAATTAAAAGTCTAACCCCCAGAAGTTCTGTCAATTCCTGGAATTTCTCTTTTAATCTACTATTCACGGAAACCCCCCCGACTATTCCAAAATGTTTTACCTTGGTATATTCAATCGCCCGCTTTGAAACCTGAACCAGATGTTCCAGAGCCGTTTCCTGGAATGCAGCGGCAACATCGTGGGCCCGGTAATCAGGGTTATCCCTCAAATAATATAATACTGCTGTCTTCAGACCAGCATAGCTAAAATTAAATCCCTGAGGTTTGGGAACAGGAAATTTAATTTTATTTTTATTGCCTTCTTTTGCCAGTTTCTCAATATAAGGTCCGCCAGGATAGGGTAATCCCAACATCTTTGCCACTTTGTCAAATGCCTCGCCACCAGCATCGTCAAGGGTTCGCCCCAGCGTTTGATATTTAAATTCTTTTTTGACATAGATAAGTTCAGTATGTCCGCCCGATACCAGCAATACCAAATATGGATATTCAGGTTTTTCTTTTTCAAGAAATAAGCTGTAAATATGTCCTTCCAGATGATTCACACCGATGAATGGCTTTTTCAAGCCAATGGCTAATGACTTGGCAAAGGAAAGTCCGGTGAGTAGCGAACCCAACAGTCCCGGACCACGCGTTGCAGCTATTAAATCAATTTTATCAAGTTCAATTCCAGCAGTTTCAAGAGCAATTTTAATAAGGGGCAATAATATCTTGATATGATTTCGGGCAGCAAGTTCCGGCACCACTCCCCCGAATCGGGTGTGGGCAATCTGGGAAGAAACAATATTGGCAAGAAGTTTATTACCCTTGATAATGCCGATTGATGTCTCATCACACGAAGTTTCAATACCCAGGGTGGTCATCAATTACTCTGAAAGTGCGTTTTATAACTGGTTATTTCTTTTTCTTGGCTTTTTTCTGCTTCTTTTCTTTTTTGGCGATCTCTTTTTTCTGCTTTTTTGTTTTCTTTTCAATCCTTGGTTTTGGTTCCGGAGGTTTCTTCTCTTTCTTTTCTTTTTTGGGTTTCTCTTTTTTCTCCTTGGCAATTTTCTTTTCTTCCGGTAACACCCTGCGTTCGATCAGTTTTCGTCGCTGATCGATCTTTTCCGGCTCACTCTTTTCGGTCAATTCCAGAACCGCCATCTCTGCCCCATCGCCCAGCCGAGGTCCCAGTCTATAAATCCGGGTATAGCCCCCAACCCGGTTGGCGAATTTGGGTGCGATATCCTCACAGATAATTTTAACCAGTTTGTGGTCGGGAATAAAGCGATAAATGAAGCGACGCGCCGCAAGGGTATTCTTCTTTGCATATTCAATAATATGCTCGGCAAGCCGACGGGCTTCTTTTGCTTTAGGCAGGGTTGTTTTTATCTTTTCAAATATAAAAAGAGCACGACAAAGGTTTTTCAAAAGAGCTAGACGGTGTGCCTTTTTCCGGCCTAATTTTTTTATCTTCTTACCGTGTCTCATTCTCGCTCCCTATTCTTACCTCGTTAAATATCTTCTTTCAAATACTTATCTACATCCATTTCCAGATGTAAACCCATACTGTGAAGTATCTTCTCCAGCTCCTTCAGGGATTTGCGACCAAAATTGTCGTAGGTCAACAACTCTTTGCCGCTTTTACGCACCAGATCACCGATGGTTTTGATGTTTTTATTTTTCAGACAATTGGAAGTCCGCACCGAAATCTCTAGTTCATCAATACTCCGTTTCAGGATATCACGAATCCTTCGGTGTTCTGCATCCAGTTGTTCGCGGGAGGTAAATAAAGGTTCTACATAAAGTTGATAACCTCTTTTGTTGATATTGGTGCGCAGTTCATCAATAGTCTTCAAGGTAGCATCATCAAGTGTCATTAAGGGTTTACCCAGTTCCACAAAAAATGCCAGATGGTGCCGGAGCAAACTGGCGGCTTCTACAATTGCTTCCACCGGGGTAATCGTTCCATCAGTCTTGACTTCCAGAACCAGGTGATCGTAATCGGTTTTGGTGCCCACGCGTGTATTACGGACATCAAAATTCACGGAAAGCACCGGTGAAAAAATTGCATCAATGTATATCGTGCCTACCGGCATATCGGGTTTCTTTAAAAACTCAGCCGGCACATAACCTCTACCGCTCTCCACGGTCATCTCCATCGTGAAATTCGTCTTGGCATCAGTCACCGTCAAAATCTTTTGTTTAGGGTTAGTAATAATCACATTAGGATTTTTCTCAATATCTTCAGCATAGTAATCTTTCTTACCTTTTACTTTCAGCACTAAAGTGGCAGGGTGGTCACCGATTAATTTTACCCGAATTTTTTTGAGATTTAATATTATCTCCACAACATCTTCGTATACCCCGGGAATCGTAGAAAACTCTTGGGTTACATTACTAATTCTCACATTGGTGATTGCAGCACCTTGGATTGAAGATAAGAGTACCCTTCTCAACGCATTGCCGATCGTAATTCCATATCCCCTTTCCAAGGGAGAAATTATAAACCGACAAAAAACATCCGATGCGGTTTCTTTATCAATTTCTATTGCCTTTGGCATTACAAGAGGTTTCAAAACCATATTACTCCTTATTTAGAATACAATTCAACAATTAAATTTTCCTGTATCGGAATTGTGATATCTTCCCTTTTTGGAAGGCGCAGCACTGTTCCGGTCATATTTTCTTTATTCAGTTTTAACCAGCCGACAATTTTTTCAGGATCCCTTTCTTCCAAAGCCCTTTTCACACCTGGATTTGTACGCATCTTTTCTACAAGCGAAATAACCTGATTGGGTTTTACCAAATAACTGGGAATATCAACCTTTTTGCCATCCACCAAAATGTGGCCGTGGCGGACGATTTGCCGTGCCTGAGTTCTTGAGGATGCAAAACCAAGTTGATAAACTACATTATCCAACCTCCGTTCGAGAAGGATTAAGAGATTTTCACCGGTAGCCCCCGGCATACGCGTTGCCTCTTCGAAGAATCTCCTAAATTGGGCTTCCAAAACACCATAGATTGCTTTAACTTTCTGCTTCTCTCTCAATTGTGTGGCATAAGAAGTCAACTTGCGTCTTCCTGCCTTCCCATGCTGTCCAGGTGGATATCCTCGACGGGTAAAGGAGCATTTATCAGTGTAGCAACGGCTACCGCGTAAAAACAATTTTTCACCTTCCCGGCGGCAGATTTTACATTTGGGACCGATATAACGTGCCACTTATACCCTCCTTCTTCTCGGTGGACGACAACCGTTGTGAGGCAGAGGTGTAACATCTTTTATGGCGGTAATCGTCAGTCCAACGGTCTGGAGCGTGCGAACCGCAGCCTCCCGTCCTGGACCTGGACCCTTGATTCTAACCTCGACTTTTTTAATACCCATCGCCAGTGCCTCTTTTGCCGCAGCCGTTGCGCACTGCTGCGCGGCATACGCAGTCCCCTTTTTTGTCCCCTTGAAACCTACCCGACCCGCGCTTGACCAGCAGAGCGTATTCCCCTGATTATCACAGATGGTAACAATCGTATTGTTGAAACTCGCAAATATGTTGGCAATGCCCGTTAACTCGGCCTTTTGCACCTTCTTTTTCCTTAATCCCTTTTTCTTCATTTCTTTTCTCCTGTCCCTTTACTTACCGCCACTGTCTTTCTCTTCCCTTTACGTGTCCGAGCATTGGTGCGTGTCCGCTGTCCCCGAACCGGAAGCCCGACCTTGTGCCTTATTCCTCGATAACAGCCAATATCAATCAACCGCTTTATGTTTGCCGCAACTTCCGCCCGCAATGCCCCTTCCACCTTATACTCACTCTCAATCAATTTCCTTATCTTTGTTACTTCTTCCTCAGTGAGATCTTTTACCTTCTTGGTCCTATCTATTCCACATCTCAAAACAATTTGTTGAGCGGTGGGCAAACCAATCCCATAAATTGCGGTTAAACCATATTCTACTTTTTTGTTTAACGGTAAATCCACACCCGCAATCCTCGGCATAAACCTCCTTATTTAAAAACTAACCCTGACGTTGTTTGTGCCGGGGGTCTTTACAAACAATCCTTACCACCCCTTTTCTTTTTACCACCCGGCAATTTATGCATCGCTTTTTAATTGATGATTTCACTTTCATTATTCTCCTTTGATCTGTAAATATCCCATCATTTATAACGCCAGACGATTCTTCCTCTTGAAAGGTCATAGGGTGATAATTCAAGCAACACCCGATCGCCAGGTAAAATCTTTATATAGCTCATACGCATCTTACCAGAAACATGGGCTAAAACCTTATGTCCATTATCAAGTTCAACCCTGAACATCGCATTGGGTAAAGTTTCAATTATTGTGCCTTCGGTCTGAATCAAATCTTTTCTTGCCATATCAACCCTCCGCTACCCTTGTCGCATTTAAAAAACCCCTTTTTAATATAATAATGGTATCCTCAAAATGGCAAGATAACGAACCATCCCGGGTCAGAATCGTCCAGCCGTTTTTAGCTGTCTTCACTTCGAAACCTCCCATATTCGTCATCGGTTCAATTGCCAATGCCATCCCACACCGGATTTCCGGGTCAGGTCCTGGAGCAACAAAATTGGGAATCATCGGTTCTTCATGTAATGAACGGCCTACTCCATGACCGGTGAGCTCTCGGACGACACTGTAGCCATTCGCTTCAACAAATTCCTGGATCGCACGCGAAATATGAGAGACACGATTTCCGGCTCGAGCTTTTTCAATTCCCTTTTTCAGAGCCTCTTTCGTAAGCCTGACGAATCGTGCTACCGCTTCGGTGACCGAACCAATGATAAAAGTCCGGGCTGCGTCCGCAATATAACCCCCATAATTAACCCCAATATCTACTTTTACCAAATCTCCTTCTTTGATAACCCGATTGTCCGGAATACCATGAACGACCTCATCATTAATGGATATGCAGGCACTCTTGGGAAAACCTCGATAGTTGAGAAACGCTGGTTGGCCATTATGCTCGATTATCATCTTATGAATCACATCATTCAATTCCACAGTCTTCATACCCTTCAGTTCCATATTTTCAATCGTTTTGAATATCCTATGGATAATTTCACCAGCAAGGATAACATTCTTAATCCCTTCATCATTTAATATACCCATCCAGAACCCTAACTATCTGTTTATGCACTTCTTCCCTTTTTCCCGCTGCATCAATCGTCACCAACACACCGAGTGAGCGGTAATAATCACTCAGAGGTTTTGTCATTTCCTCATAAATCTTGAGCCGATTATTAATGGTTTCGATATTGTCATCTTTCCTCTTTTCCAGAACACTCCCACAGTTATCACAATGACCAGCAATCTTTGGGGGATTGGTGATTTCATTATAAACTGCCCCGCATTTCGGGCAGTAGAGACGACCTAATAATCGTTTTATCAATTCATTGCGCTCCAGGTAAAATTCAAGCGCCAGGTCTATTTTTCGATTATAGCGGGCAAGCAGTTTCTCTAATTCTATCGCCTGGTTAAGGTTACGCGGAAAACCATCAAATAGCAGCTTTTCTTTTAAATTTTCTTTGATGAAATCATCAACAATCTCCAGGATAATATCATCCGGTGCCAAAAGGCCATTTTTCATGTAACTCTCCACTTTCTTACCCAGTGCGCTACCAATTGCTACTTCTTCCCTCAATACATCTCCTATAGAAAACTTCTTAAAGTTATAGCGTTCCACTAACAGATCTGCTTGGGTCCCTTTACCCACACCAGGAGGGCCAAAGAGAAATATCATCATCTCCGCCCCCGAATCCTGCCTCTCTTCATAAATCCCTCATAGTGATACATCAAAAGCTGAGATTCAATCTGTTGCACTGTATCAAGGGCAACGCCAACAATAATGAGCAACGTCGTGCCGCCAAAGTAAAATGGTACTTTAAGATAGCTCATTAGATACCAGGGAATGAGGGCAATAAACCCTAAAAATAATGCACCAGGTAATGTTATCCGCGATAGGACACTGTCTACATAATCCGCTGTCTTCTGTCCTGGTCTTATCCCGGGAATAAATCCACCGTAACGTTTCATGTTTTCTGCCAGTTCATTAGGGTTGAAGACAATGGATGTATAAAAATAGGTGAAGAAAACGATAAGGATAAAAAATATGATATCGTAAGCCCAATGCCCGGGTCGAAATAATTCGGCTAAATATTTGAGATTGGGCACATAAGCGGCAACCGTGCTTGGAAATACAACGAGCGATTGTGCAAAAATTATCGGTATTACTCCTGCAGTATTGACCCGCAAAGGTAAAAATGTCGACTGCCCTCCATACATTCTTCGTCCAATCACCCTTTTAGGGTACTGGATGGGAATACGCCGTGTCGCCTGGGTCATCACAATGACTGCGGCAACGATCAAGATCATTATCACAATGATTATCAAAAGATGAAAGACCGAAAGCCCCTGAGTTGCCACGAGCTGGGCGGTACGGAGAAAGTAAATTGGATATTCTTCCAGGCAACCGATAAAAATGAGGAACGAGATACCGTTACCGATGCCTTTCTCAGTAATCTGTTCACCCACCCACATGGCAAATATCGCCCCACAAGTTAAGGTGAGGACCGAAGAGAACCGGAACATCCACCCTGGTTCATAGACAATTGGTACCACCCCAGAGGCGGTTGGGAATTTCTGCATCTCAAGATAAGCAGCAATTCCAAAGGCTTGAAACGCTGCAAGTCCTACTGTCAAATATCGGGTGTATTGGGTGATCTTTCTCCTTCCCGCCTGATCCCGCTGCAATTTTTCAATCTGGGGAAAAACCGATCCGAGAAGCTGGAAAATAATTGATGCCGAGATATAGGGCATTACCCCCAAAAATAGTATCGCCGCCCGCGATAAGGCACCCCCAACAAATATATCATACATTCCGAATAATGAACCTTGCTGTTTCAGTTGCTGCATAAGTAGTCCCAGTGCTTGAACATTTATTCCGGGTAGAGGGATATGGGCACCAAGCCGGTAAATACAGACGGCTCCCAGTGTGAACAAGAGTTTCTTTTTAAGGTCCGGAACTTTTAAGATATTCTGGAAGGTTGAAATCATGATATTAACTCCACCCTGCCCCCGGCTGAGACTATTTTTTCTTCAGCCTTTTTAGAGATCGCATGGGCTTTTACCACAAGGGGCTTATCAATATTGCCTTGGCTCAGAATTTTTAACTTATCGTCGCCCTTTATCAATCCCTGGGTTTTCAAAAACTCTGGGGTGATTTCGGTATTTGCCGGGAATCTCGCCAGCTGGAAAAGATTTACTATTTCATATTCTTCTTTGGTGAAATTTCTAAAACCTCTTTTGGGTAGCCGCCGGGTAAGTGGCATTTGTCCGCCTTCAAATCCCATCTTAACTCGATAACCCGAACGCTGCTTGTGACCCTTATGCCCCCGGCAGGAAGTCTTCCCATGGCCCGAACCCGGTCCACAACCTCTTCTTTTCTTTTTATGGGTACTGCCTGGTTTGGGTCTTAATTCACTCAGTTTCATTTAACATTCTCCTCCACTTCAATCATATAAGAAATTTTCTCAATCATCCCGCGCACCGCTGGATTATCTGGAAATATTCTTGCCTGCCCGATTTTACGCAAACCGAGTGCTTGAAGAATCAATTTATGTTTTTTATTTTTGTCAATCGGACTCTTTTTTAATATCACTTTTATCTTTTTCATACCTCTTCCTCAAAAAATACTCAATCGGCTTGTTTCTCATTTCTGCAACGACCGAAAGCGGACGTATGGATTGCAATGCCTTCAATGTTGCCATTGCCAAGTTCGTGGAATTGCGCGAACCGAATGATTTGGAAAGAATATCCTTGATGCCCGCTGCCTGGCACACAGCCCTTACCGCATTAGAGGCGATGATACCACTCCCGGGGAGGGCGGGTTTAAGGATAACCTTGCACGCAGAAAATTTTCCCATCACCGGATGGAGAATCGTTCCATTAATCACATCCACCTTCACCATATTTTTCTTAGCGATTTCCGTAGCCTTCTTTATAGCTGGTGCCACCTCTGCGGATTTAGCATGCCCAATCCCTACCCTTCCTGCACCATCACCCACCACTACACAGGCATAGAGCTTCAACCGTTTTCCACCCTTGATCACCTTCGAAACCCTTTTTAATTCTACAAGCCTCTCAATTAATTCAATATTATTCTCCTGCATTTAATTTCCCCCTAAAATTTCAAACCTGCCTGGCGTGCCCCTTCAGCCAGCGCCTTTACCCGCCCGTGGTATTTATACCCGGCACGGTCAAAACAGACATATTTGATCCCTTTGCTCAACGCCAATTCTCCCAACTTTTTGCCTACTTCCAGAGCAACTTCGGTTTTCTTTTTGTCTGCAAGTTCCAATCCCGTGGATGAAACACCACAGAGCACCACGCCTTTTGTATCATCAATAAGCTGGGCATAAATGTGACGGTTGCTTCGGAATACGCAAAGCCGGGGTTTTTCAGGTGTCCCTTTTATCTTCTTTCTTATGCGTTTGTGCCTACGTAGTCTACCCGTCAATCTCATAAATTGCACTCCCTCTAAGCAGTTTGACCGACTGCCCGTTTGCCGACTTTCTTGCGCAGTACCTCATCCGCGTATCTAATTCCTTTGTGCTTGTAAGGGTCAGGAGGACGAATCTTACGAATCTTCGCCGCAATATCACCCAGTAACTGCTTATCAATACTCTTCAAAGTGATATGGGTCAGATCACCTTTATCCGCACTCTTTACGGTCTGCATCTCATATTTAATCTCCGGTGGTAGTTGAACCGTCACGGGTTTAGTAAAACCCACAAACAATTGGATCCCTCCACTAACTGGCTGAGCACGGTAACCCGTTCCCTGGATGACGAGGGTCTTAGAATATCCTTCAGTAACACCTTTGATCATGTTTAATATAAGGGTGCGCGTTGTCCCCTGGATTCCTTGGGCTAATTTTGAATCATCAGCGGTGTGGACGGTGACCGTTCGATCCTTCAATTCTAACCACACATGACTGGAAACCGTCATCTTTAGTTCTCCGAGGGGACCTCGGACCTTTATCTCCTGTCCCTGGATTTCTACATTTACCTTTTCCGGGATCAACACAGGTTTAGTCCTCAATTTTGCCATAAGCCACTCCTTTAATATACATAACCAATTACTTCACCACCCACTTTCTTGCGGCGCGCTTCTCGGTCACTCATAACCCCTTTGGAAGTCGTCAAAATCGCCACGCCGATACCGTTAAGTATTGAAGGAATCTCCTTCCGGGAAACATACACCCGGCGTGAACAACGTGAAACCCGCTGAATATCCCGAATCACCGACTCGCCGTCCTTAGAGTATTTGAGCATTATCGTAATCTTGCGCGGCTTTTTCTCCGAATCAACTGTAAAATTATTGATAAAGCCCTCTTCCAGTAGTATCCGCAAAATCTCCACATGCAATTTAGAATAAGGCACCACCACTTCACTCTTATTGGCACGACAGCCATTCCTAATAATGGTGAACATATCAGCAATTGGATCCACCACCATTGCCTCCTAATCTTAAGTTAGCAAAATTACCATCAATTAAAATCATAAACATAGAACTATATTATATCTATTTTCCTCAAAAAGTCAAGAGAAAAATGCGCTTTATTTACGGAAAATCAAGTTAAGAATGATTGAAAGAATGACCGAAAGAAGAATGCTGGAGACAACCGGGAAGTAGAAGAAAAAATTATCTTTTTTTACTAAAATGTCCCCGGGGAGTTTAAAAAGCGGAAGGCGGGGAAATAGTAAGAATAAAATCCCCGCCACTATGAAAATTAAACCCCAGATGATGAGCAGCCTGCCTACACCCGCCATGAAAAATTTCTAATCTTCGCTTTTGGTTAGAGCCGATTTTTCCTCGGGTTTTTTAAGTTCAGGTTTCTTTTCTTCTTTGGGCAAACTTTTCTTTTTGTAATCTGTGATGTAAAAACCGCTTCCTTTAAATATCAATCCGGCACCACCCGATATCAATCTCCGCACACTTCCCCCACATTTCGGACACTGCTCTATCTGCGGGTCGTTAATACCTTGAAATACTTCAAACAGATAACGACAATTATTGCATTCGTATTCGTAGGTAGGCATAACGTATTCTAAATTCTAAAAGCATAAAAGGTTGGGGCTAAGATGCCGGACTTTTGGTAAATTTTCCTGCATCTCAACCCCAACCTCACTCCATTCCTCATTAATACTCGCCGTATCCACCCGGTGCTGGTGGTGTTTTTTCTTCCTCAGGTTTTTCCACCACTACCGCCTCGGTAGTAACCAGGAGCGAAGCGATGCTTGCCGCGTTCTGCAATGCAGTGCGAACAACCTTGGTCGGATCAATGATTCCCGCTTCTACCATGTCTTCAAATTTTTCCGTGAGCACATTGTAGCCAATATTGCCCTTTTCTTTCTTTATCTGTTCCACAATCACGGATCCCTCTTTACCGGCATTTTCAGCTAATTGTCGAGCCGGCTCTTCAAGGGCTCTCTTTACAATCTCCACACCAATCTGCTGATCCCCAGGCAATTTGAGTTTTTCCAGTTCCGGAATGCACCGAATGTAGGCCACCCCACCTCCAGGAACGATCCCTTCTTCAACCGCAGCTCTTGTCGCATGGAGTGCATCCTCAACCCGTGCCTTCTTCTCCTTCATCTCCACCTCGGTTGCTGCACCGACATTCAACACTGCTACGCCGCCGGACAATTTTGCCAATCTCTCTTGAAGTTTCTCACGGTCATAATCGCTCTTCGTCTCCTGAATTTCATTTTTGATCTGGTTGATACGAGCCTGGATTTCCGACTTTTTACCCGCACCTTCTACAATGGTAGTATTTTCTTTATCCACCACCACTCGCTTTGCCTGTCCTAAATCCGAAATCTGGACATTTTCCAGTTTGATACCGATATCCTCGGAAATCAGTTTTCCACCAGTAAGGATTGCAATATCTTCGAGCATCGCCCTACGCCGGTCACCATAACCCGGAGCTTTAACCGCGCAGCACTGGAGGGTTCCCCGAATCTTATTCACGACAAGTGTTGCCAGGGCTTCACCCTCAACCTCTTCAGCAATGATCAGGATGGGTTTGCCTTTCTGTGCCACCTTTTCCAGAATGGGCAAAAGGTCTTTCATCGCGCTTATTTTCTTTTCATAAAGAAGAATATATGTATCTTCTAAAACACATTCCATACGCTCGGGGTTGGTTATAAAATATGGAGATAAATACCCTCGGTCAAATTGCATACCTTCGACGACATCAACCGTCGTCTCCAAACCTTTTGCCTCTTCGACCGTGATTACACCATCCTTGCCCACCTTCTCCATGGCATCAGCAATCTTATTGCCTATCGTTTCATCGTTATTAGCCGAAATCGTTGCCACCTGGAATATCTCGGTACGCCCCTTAATCGGCGTGGAAAGTTTCTTTAAGGCTTCTACCACCGTCTCCACGGCTTTATCGATCCCTTTCTTCACCTCCATCGCATTCGCGCCAGCAGTGACAGTTTTCAATCCCTCCCGATAAATCATTTCCGCAAGAATCGTAGCGGTCGTTGTACCATCGCCAGCCACATCCGAAGTCTTGGAGGCAACTTCTTTCACCATCTGGGCACCAACATTTTCAAATTTATCTTCAAGGTCTATCTCCTTTGCCACGGTTACACCATCCTTGGTAATCGTAGGTGCCCCAAACTTCTTTTCCAGAATCACATTGCGGCCTTTCGGACCCAATGTCACTTTCACTGCATTCGCTAATATCTGGACACCTCTTAAAATCGACCTTCTTGCTTCTTCATCAAATTTAATGATTTTTCCTGCCATATTTCACGCTCCTTTCTTATTTTATAATAATCCCTAACACATCATCTTCCCGAATTATTAGGTATTCTTTATCTTCAATCTTAACCTCTGAACCCGCATACTTCCCGAAGAGGATAATATCACCCTTCTTCACATCCAGCGGAATACGATTACCCTTTTCATCCTTACGGCCATCACCAACCTCAATCACCCGACCCTGTTGGGGTTTTTCCTTAGCCGTATCCGGGATTATTATGCCACCCTTTTTAACCTCTTCCTCAATCCTTTCCACAAGGATATGATCATGGAGTGGTTTTATTGTCATAAGCGTACCTCCTTTCTTTCAAATTTTAAAAATCCCCTATCCTCATCTTTGATCTGGGCGAAACCCGATTTGAACGGGTGACCTTCTGCTTGTAAGGCAGACGCTCTCACCACCTGAGCTATTCGCCCTTTAGACATTTTATTATACCCAAAAGTTTAGTTTTGTCAATGTTTGACTTTTTTTAAAATTTTTATATAATATAAACGGCTCTATTAGAACCGCTGTATCCTCAAAAAAACCCGTACTCCCTCCTACGGGATAAAGATACAGCAGGAAACTCTAATGGAGCCACATTTTTTATTCCAAAGGTAAAATGTCCATTAATTTCAAAGCAAATTTGATTCTTTTGTAATGAAATTTCTGATCTTTCTTCAAGAATAATCTGCAATTCAATCTCAACATCTCCCAGTAAAGACGATAACCAAAATCTGTCGATTGGAAGGCATGACCTTGATATTATCTTTTTTAACCTTCATTTTTCTCCCTTAAACAGAAAACCCGATCCAGATCTAAACCCTTAAACAGGTATTTTTAAACCGCCCATCCAGGTATTATAAGGCACACATATGTTCCAGGTGGTCTCATGCCCCCAATTATTAAGTTTCATCTCTTCGGGTGTTTTATTCTGGGATGGTTTTCTGGGCATCAGCCCCATTATGCCGGTATTTTTGAATCTATAATCGTTTTGCGTGGGAATAGTAGAGATTGGGCAATTCCCTTGTATGTTTAAAGTAATAACTCCTCTTTTGTGACCGCCCAAGTATCATGATGTTAAATCCTGCTTTTGATATAGTTATGTTGGTTTAACCAAATAATAAAAAAGCCAGGGGATATTTTACCTTCGAAGTTTAAGAGGAAATTTTCGCTTTGAAAGGACAGCGGATCAAATCGAACTATTGACACGCTTAAAGTTTCATATTATAATTGGCGTGGTTAGAATCTAGACTGAAGTAAGGGGCCCGTAGCTCAGTTGGTCAGAGCAGCTGACTCATAATCAGCGGGTCGTGGGTTCAAGTCCTACCGGGCCCATTCTTTATATGAATATGAAATGGCAGGTCCACCCGGCAAAAGAAAATATACCTAAAACGGTTATAAGCATTCTTTTTGTCGTAATCTTTTTGTTTTTAATCGCTGTTTTTTATAACCTTTATTGGGCGGGCCTGGGATTTTTATTCCTTTTTGCCTCTTTATCATCATACTATTTCCCCACCACCTATGAGATTACTGAAGACGAATTGATTATTAAAACACCCTTTACCTTCCAGAAGCGAAAACTCCGCGAGTTTAAAAAATATTATCTGGGTAAAAACGGAATCCTCCTCAGTCCCTTTAAACATAAAACCTTTTTGAATAATTTCCGCGGTGTATTCCTTTTGTTGCCGGCCCAGCGTGATGATATAATCAATTATATCAGGTCCCGGTTTGCAGAAAATAATGGATGATTTTCTCGCACACAAATATAGTGTGGAATTTAATATCCCGATAGAACTGGCACTGCTCATCAGCAAAAGGTTCCCTGATTATGAGATTGCCAGAGATTTTCTTTTTCCTAACCGGTCCCAGCTAAAAAACCCGGCGGAATTACCCGATATAACCAGGGGTGTTAATAATATCTTGGAGGCAATAAAAAAAGAAAAAAATATCCTCATCTATGCTCATGATGATCCTGACGGCTATACCTCAGCCGTTATCCTTCATCAAACCCTCTGTGAGATCCGACGCAGGGATCGGCCGGAAATATTCATTTATCCTATTAACCGGGAGAAAGATGGCTATCTTTTAAATCCCGAAGTCCTGAAAGAATACCAGGCAAAAGGTGTAAAAGTGTTGATCACCGTTGATTTCGGCATCAGCAATCCTCGGAATTTTTTTGTCGCTCAAGAATTGGGTTTGGATTTAATCATCTGCGACCATCATGAGACCGAATTGAATGATTTTCCTGTTCCCGCGATTGATCCCAAACGGCGTGATTCAAATTACCCATTCCGTGAACTCGCTGGGGCAGGTGTTACATTGAAATTGAGTCAGTTTCTCTATCGTGCTGCTTTAGGTGTAACCGATGACGAATTTTTAAGACTTAAAAAAGAGTTGGTGGTGATTGCAATGATCGGGACACTCGCTGACCGAGTAATGCCTCTCAATGAAAACCGCGTCCTTTGTTATGAAGGATTAAAAATGTTCAATGAAGTAAATAAACCATGGACAAGATATTTCCTTGACCGATATCCGATAACTATTCCTCAGATATTCAACGAGATCATTCCCTTGTTACAAGCTGCGGCTTTAAAGGATTCCAGGTTGGGGGTTGATTTTTTTCTCAACTCTGATTTTAAAGGAGTCGTTGAAGAATTAAAAAAAGTGGAAATCCAGCGCCGGGAAAATATTGAGTATCTTTTTAGCATGGCTTTGGATGTTGCCAAGGTATATCCAAATGTCGTCATCGCCGTAATCCCCGGCAACGCCTTAGCACCCGAACAATTCAAGATGAACAACCTGGGTGCAGTCGTTTCCAAACTGCGTGACCATTTCCACAGAACTGCCATTGGGATAATCGCCAAGGACAAAAAATGCTTTGCAGAATTACGATCCCATGATATCAACCTTTTTGATTTTTTAAATAACGCCCGAAGTCTGTTTATCGACTACGGCGGACATAAAAGGGCAAGCGGCTTCTCAATGCACGAAGATAATCTTGATAGATTCATAGAATATGCCACAAGGGCAATACCCGAATCCAACACAGAAAAAACCCACCTGGTCCCGGAAATCACTCTTGATAAATCCCGAATAAAACTCCTCGAGCCTCTCCTCCCTTTTGGCGAAGGCAATCCATCTCCTCTCTTGACCGATGGCATTGATTTATATACAATTGACAACCGGATGAATATCATAGAGCTTGGAGTATGGCGAACTTAAATTATAACTTGAAAGAACTCAATCTGAAGATTGTGTATTATGGGACTGGTCTTTGCGGCAAGACGACCAACCTTCGTTCAATATATGCAGCGTTTCCCCCGGAAAGAAAAGGAAAGATGATGAGCCTCGCCACTGAACTTGACCAAACCCTATTTTTTGATTTTTTACCGGTAGATATGGGAAGTGTAAAGGGTTGGAAATTGCGTTTTCATTTATTCACCGTCCCTGGACAGGTTTATTACAATGTTTCAAGAAAACTCGTCTTAAGAGGTGTTGACGGACTCGTTTTTGTAGTTGATTCTCAAGAGGAAAGATTGGAAGAGAATATTGAAAGTTTCAATAATTTAAAAGACAATCTGCACTCCTATGGTTTAAACCTTAAAGATATCCCAATGGTCATCCAGTATAATAAACGAGACTTACCCAATATCCTCCCCATAAGTGACTTGCAATTGTACTTGAACCAGGACGGATATACCTATTTTGAAGCCGTCGCAATCAGGGGAATCGGAGTATTCGATACCCTGAAATCAATCTGTCAGAAAACAGTTTTAAAACAGCTCGATAATATTCCTGAAATATAAGGACAATCTAAAAGCATAAAAATCCTCCTTCAAAATCTTAGAAAGTAAGGTCCCTAAACCCTCGGCTGCGTATTAAAATACTAAAATTTATCTTAGCTTTTCTATATTGAGTTTACAACCAAATGTAGTGCAAGGCTTCAGTCTTGCGCTCAACCAGTGACACCGGAGCAATAGTGCCGATAAAAATTTCTGGTAGCCGCAGGCTTCAGCCTGCGCATGGTCTTTACCATAAGATGTAGCCGCAACCTTCAGGTTTGAGTTCAATGGAGCAGAAACTTCAGTTTCGTGGTAAGAAAAGTGTGTAAAATTTGCACACTTTTTGGAACACGGGCAATAAAAAATCAATGAAATTTCAATAAATTTTTTGGACACAAAATTTGTAATAGGATAAGTTAAAGTGGCTATCTATGAAAGACACCTATTCAAATTGGGTCTTGACTCTTTAGCAGGGAAAGTTATAATGTTATATAGGAGTGAGCATGTCTTATCTTATTTACCCTCAGAAAATAACCATCGGCATGTTATCACTGCCGATTT